>CAYZFJ010000005.1:35884-46533 GCA_964477705.1 uncultured Myxococcia bacterium
ATTGGAGACGGGATTTTTCAAATGGACCTGCCATGATGGTTGTTATGTGGTATTTGAGGGTGTGTCTCTTTCATGGTTAAAGTGGTGCTATTTTGTAATTGCCGCGGAAAAAAGGAAGTATAAGAGGATCCTGTTTGCGGGCTTGAGTTGAGCCCCTAAGACTAGTCTTACCAATATCAATGTAGGAAGGAAATCGGGTGCGGAGCGATATGAAGCAGGCGGAACTACCAATTGGTGTATTTGATTCGGGTGTGGGAGGGCTTACGGTTGCAAGGGCCATTGCCGACCTTCTGCCGGGGGAGGATATGATTTATCTGGGGGATACGGCCCGGGTTCCCTATGGCACCAAGTCACCCGCCACAGTCCGGCGGTATGCCCTTAATACAGCCTCGTTCCTGGTTAAGAAGGGAATCAAGCTGCTGGTTGTGGCCTGCAACACCGCGTCCTCTGTTGCCCTGGATGATCTGCGGAGAGCCCTGACAATACCGGTCATTGGCGTTATTGAACCTGGAGCGAGGGAGGCGGTAGCTAATACTGTCTCTGGCCGTATTGCAGTGTTGGGCACACAGGCTACCATCCGGAGCGGTTCCTATCAGCAGGCTATTACACAGCTCCGCTCAGATGCTGTGGTCACCGCTGTTCCATGTCCCCTGCTTGTCGCACTTGCTGAGGAGGGATGGACTGAAGGGATGGTTCCTCGGGAGGTGGTGCGTCATTATCTTGAGCCGGTGCGTGACAACGGGTTTGATGTGCTTGTTCTCGGTTGTACCCACTATCCACTCCTTAAGGGAGCTATCGTGGAGGTGGTTCGTGAATTGGCTGGTCAGGTTGAGCTGGTGGACTCTGCAAAGGCGGTGGCCAGGGCGGTGGTCCTTGAGCTGGAGAAGAATGGGCTCCTCCATCCGGGGAGGATGCCGTATAACAGGCGGGGCCAGGATGGCAAGAGTGAGTTGCAGATTGTGGAGCCTTGTATAGGAGAGCGTAAGTTTTATGTGACCGACCACCCTGAAGGTTTCCACACTGTTGGATACAGGTTTTTTGGTGATGAGATTAAGACTGTAGAGCAGGTTGAGTTTTGAATCAGTCAGTTAGCTAGTCAGTCAGTCAGTCAAGTCAACGGTTCTGTATTGATATGGGGGGTGAGCGGCTGTTATGGGTGTGGGCTGCACCCTGGTATGCAGGTGCCAGCCAACTGGAGTTGAACATTTGATAGAGCTATCTCACGTAAGCCAACATGGAGAGAACGGTAGTCAAGTACCTGCCCTCGACGATGTATCTCTGACAGTGAGACCAGGAGAATTCCTCTTCTTAGTTGGGCCCGGCGGTGCAGGCAAGACTACCATGGTTCGGTTGCTCCTGGTGCTGGAGAGGCCCTCTGTGGGGAGGATTGTGGTGGCCGGCGAGGACTTGAGCGAGCTGTCCGCTGCGAATATTGTCGCCCACCGACGAAGCATAGGGCTGGTGTCACGGGATTGGCCCCTGGTCCAGTCGCTCTCCGTAGCGGACAACGTAGCCTTGCCCCTGCTTTTGCAGGGCAGTAACAGGGCAGAGGTCAATAAGCGGGTAAATGCCGCCCTGGAGTTGACCGGACTCGCGGCCCAATCCAGACAATACCCCCCTACTCTTAACCACCTTGAGCAGCAACGGGTTGCCATTGTTCGGGCCCTGGTTCATCAGCCATCCCTGCTCATTGTTGATGAACCCCTCGGAGGTATGGACAACCCCAACGCTGGTTTCATGATGGATATGTTGCTAGAAGCCAATTCCAGGGGTGCTACCGTACTCTTTGCCACCAGGGATAGCAGATTTGTTGCCAACAATCGCTGCCGGACTGTCATGTTGCGCC
Organism: uncultured Myxococcia bacterium; assembly: GCA_964477705.1. GTDB lineage: Bacteria > Myxococcota_A > JAVEVO01 > JAVEVO01 > CAYZFJ01 > CAYZFJ01. Next base: position 37,731 of record CAYZFJ010000005.1, read on the forward strand.
GTGGTAAGCTGCTGCTGGCGGCTCCGGCTCAGTCCGAGGTTTAACAGGTTAACGAACGGATGAAGATGTTCAGGCTTGGAATACATGTACTCCGGGTTGGGCTGAGGAGCAGCCTCAGGAATCCTGGCAGGTTGCTGGCTGGTGCCTTTGCCCTGGCTGCCCCCATACTGGTGCTGGCCATCTGGATTCATGTTTATATTTGGGCCGAGAGCGTGCAGGGCAGCCTGGAATGGGCTGGTAGCCAGGGGTTTGTCGTACATCTGGAACCAGGGATGGACGCCGGGCAGGCTGAGCTTCTTGCTGATGGGGTGGCTGGTTTGGCTGGAGTGGATAAGGTCAGGGTGATCACCCCCCATGAAGGTTTGGCCAGACTGAGAATGCTCTTGGGTGGGGATGGCGACAAGCTGCTGGATAGTGCTAAAGCGGACTGGCTGCCCCCGTCTCTGGAGGTGCGTCTTCAAGGTGGTGAGGCTGTTGTGGGTGGCGTGGGCGTGGACGGGGGCCTGGATGTCAGGGGTGGAGGCCCAGGGGGCGAACGAGGAACCTCTGCCGGGCACCTGGATGAACTCATTAAGCAGGTTCAGGCTTTGGCAGGTGTGAACTCTATTAAAGTTGCCGGATTTCGGAGCCATGTGTTTTCTGGAATAGGGGTCGGGTTGGGCAAGATCGGTTATCTTGCCCGTTTCGCGTTTCTTATCGCAGTGTTTGCTTCATGCGTGACGGTTGTTGGTGGCGTGGCCCTGATGTTGTGTGGTCGTAAGGCGGATGTGGCAGTGGTTCGGGTTCTGGGAGGTACCAGGTTTCAGGCGTTTGGCCCCGCAGTGGTTGAGGGAGCGAGCATCAGCTTGCTGGCGGCAGCCATCGCTGTGCTTGCCATGCGTCTGGGCGTCCTGCCTATTGTATCGTTGCCCCCTGTGGCCAGCCTGATTTCAGACCCTCCCACCATGGTGGGGCTACCCCAAGGGAGCATTTACGAGTATCAGTGGTTGTTTCACCTTCTGATGGTTCTTGCATGTGGATTGCTGGGGGGAGTAGGTGCATTGCTGGCTACCGTTAGGTTCAGGAAATGGGCATAAGGTCCGCCTTGGAGCAGGAGAAGCGGGGAAGCGCCTGGCATGCGGTTGCTATCGCCTTGTTTCTGGTATTTGTTGTGGGCGTCATTCTGTTATCTCCTCTTGCCACATTGGGGGTAACTGGGGAATTGCCCGTTGGTGGTGAGCGGAATGAGGCTGCGGCTCAGAACAGCGTGCTTGGGTTGATGGTGCCTGAATCGCCTGCTTCTGGAGATACAGAGTATGGGCAGGCTGTATTGGCTTCCAGGCAACTCTCCTTGATGAGGTTGGAGGCGCTGGGCAAGTTGAACTCTGAATTGTTGGCCAGCGTGATGCAGGTGGAGCTCAAGTGCAGGGAGAAGGTTAGAGGTATGATCGTCTCCTTGAGCATGATTGAAGGGTCTGGAACAACCGATTTGCCTGAGTCAGTCAGTGGCCCTGCCCAATGGAGTGTAGATGCCCATACGGGCCACATGCTGCAGCTTCTGTTGGACCATGAACAACAACTGCTCAGGTACAATTTCAGGTTGCGATCCATGCTTGAGGAGATTGGGATTAAGGTAGAACTGCTTCATGGGGTGCTCTCTGAGACTGGGGCTAAGGCGGGGAAGAGGGTGGGGCTGGGTTCGGGGCTGAATCCTGAGATGGAGCTTGGGCTTGGGCTTGGTTTTGGGTTATGGACGGCCATGGGTATGGATATGGAGCTGGAGATTGTGCATGGTGAATTGTCCATTGCTGGTGTTGTCCTGTCTGATTTACTCACAGGAACAAAGCCTGAGATTGTCCACGCAGGATATTCTCCTCAGTTCGTTAATGAGCTCTATGAATTGCCCATGCTGATAAATGGCAGCCTGTCTTTGGGCAACTCCATGGTAGCTGGTGAGCAGAGGGCGCTGTTGTCCAATGCGGTGGGGGCTGATGGAGAGGGGGCTTTCAGGCTGTGGGAGCATCGGCTGCCCATGCCTGTCCAGGATGGTCGAGTGGTGGGATTCTTTGGCATAGATGGAACCAGCCCATCAGGGGGCAAAGCCAGATTCAGAAACGACGGTGTTGATATCGCCGTTTCTGTGGAAAAGCCTGTGGTAAGGGCAGTACACAGTGGAGTGGTGGTTTACTCTGGTAGATTGAGAGGGTTGGGGCTGGTGGTAGTTATCGATCATGGTCAGGGGCTCCATTCTATCAATGCAGGTCTTACGGATTCCAGGCTGGTCCGTGGGGCTCAGGTCGATGCCCTGGCTCCCATCGGAGCGGTTGAAAAGCCCTCGGGGGAGATGGCTGGTGCTTTAGCCGGTATTCTCCATTTTGAACTCAGGCTCAATGGTAGACCAGTTGATCCACTCCCTTACATTAACGATAATGGATCTGACCCTGGGACCAAGGGTGCCGCCAACAGGGATTAACGGGAACTGGATTGACAGCTCTGAATGGGATTATAATCCTTGAATTACTGATACGTGGGTTGAGTGACGAAGACCTCTTCGGGGAACATTAATGAGAATCTTTCGGCTCGTTCTGAACATCTCCCTGCTCTTGCTGGCAACAATGGTGCCCAGCATTGCTGTTGGGGAATACGTCACCCATAATGGGGTCGGTGTCCAGATGGATGGTGCCTCGGTTGTCTCTAATGATGCAGGGGCATCTGCCGCTGAAATCGATCAATCCCTGTTGACCGAATTAAAACGTTTCGCCACGGTGCTCTCCATGGTGGAAGAGCACTATGTGGATAAGGTAGAGCATAAGGAGCTGGTTGATGGGGCAATCGAGGGCATGCTTCAGCGGCTCGATCCGTACAGCACTATCTTGCACCTCCCAGGCCATCATTCAGGTCAATGCATCAGTCCGGGAGAAGGGTGGGGTGATGGTGATGGTGATGGCATGGGTGGCAGTCCCTGTGGCAGGACTGGCATCGGGTTGGAATTAGAGGTGGTCGATGATCTCCCTGTGGTGGTGGCTCCTGCCTACGGTGGGCCTGCCGCAAGGGCGGGATTGCGCCCGGGGGATCGCATCACTGGAGTTGATGGGGTCGGCACTCTTGGCATGAAGCTGCCCCAGGTGGTGGAGCGCATTGAAGGGCCTGAGGGGACTTCGGTCTCGCTGAGGGTGGTGCGTGATGAGACCTGTGATGATCTGCTCATCAAGGTAATAAGAGAGAGTTTTAGTCCCCTTGGTGTTGATGTGGAATTGGTGGGGAGACGCGGGGATATTATTTTAGTCGGGATTCCCTCATTGATGGCTGGAACGGCCCTCACAGTGAAAGAAAAGATAGAGCGTGTCATTGCAGAGACAGAGAGACAGATCCCATCAGGGGTCATCCTCGACCTCCGCTGTAATCCTGGCGGGCTCCTGGAAGAGGCTGTTCAGCTTGTAGATTTTTTTCTCTCTGAAGGGACCATTGTCTCAACACAGGCCCGTGCCGGCATCGCTGTGGATAGATTCAGGGCCCAGTCAACGGGCACTTTCCCCCAGTGGCCTCTGCTGGTACTGGTGAACCGTGGCACTGCCAGTGCGGCTGAGATTGTTGCGGGTGCTCTTCAGGACAATGGGCGAGCTCACCTTGTGGGCGAAAAGACCTTCGGTAAGGGCACTGTCCAGACGGTTCTCCCCTTGTCTGATGAGCGGGCAGTAAAGATTACCGTAGCCAGGTATCTCACTCCTGCCGGGACTTCGATACATAAGAAGGGAATTACCCCTGATGTCCTCAGCGAATCCATGCGGGGGAGTACGGATGCTGTCGCCGCATCAGGATCTGTTGCCGAGAACGGCAACGGTGACATGGGCTCCAGTAAAGGTGAGGTGAAGCCAAAGCCGAAGTCGGAGGTGAAGGCGAAGCCGGAGAGGGAGTCCCGGCAGGGGATTGATGAGACCGCCGGGCTTGAAGAACCTGATGGGGAATCTTGCAGAGGTATTGGCTCTGGTCGCCCCAGTAAGCGGTATAGTGCGGGACGTGATGCAACCCTTGATCTGGGCATTCAGGTGATGGAAAAGGAGATCTCTCAGAGGGCGGCTGAGAAGCAGGAGAGCCATAAGGGTAAACAGGATTCTTCCCAGACTCGGGGAAGGTGATCCTTCAACTGCCATTTTGGGCACCAATACGCTGTTCCGCTTATTGCCCAAGTAATTCCAGCAGTTTTCGGACCATCTCCAGGCTGTCACCCACCAACCCTGCGTCTGCAAACCCGAAGATGGGAGCATCGGGGTTCTTGTTGATTGCCATGATTTTGCGGCTACGCCTGATCCCTGCAAGGTGCTGGATTGCACCGCTGATGCCCACTGCCAGATAGAGGTCTGGTGCCACTGTTCTGCCTGTTTGACCTACCTGCATATTGCAGTCTGCCCATCCAGCATCCACGGCTGCCCGGGAACCTGCCACGACTCCTCCCAGTCGCCTGGCGAGCAGGTTCAGGAGGCGGAACCCCTCTGGTCCCCCACATCCTCGCCCACCTGCCACGATGATCCTGGCTGTTTCCAGATTGGCGCCAGCACCAGTGCCTTCTCTAGTGGCGGTTGAATGGGCGGCAGGGGTGATGCGCTGGATTGTGCCCAGGTCATGGTGCCATGATTCCAGGTTGTTTCCTGGCGGGAGTGTGGAGCTAAGTTGGAAGCAACAGGCCTCTTCGTGTGGACAGGTGGACAGGATCCTGAACCTGCTCTCTGCTTGTGGTGTGGCATTGGGGAAGGCGCTGGGAACAACGGTAGCAACCATTGGACCGCGCTCGCCTGGTACCCAGGTCCAGTGCTCCACAATCCTTCCCCCGTGGGACATGCGCTGCAATGTCAACCTGTGGGTAACCTCCCCCTCGTGATCGCCCACCGTAGTGACGTCTGCCTCGGCTCTTTCAATTCCGGTGACACTGTCCAGTAATACGGTTCCCAGTCTGGCTGCCAGTCGGGGCATGATCAGGCCTGCCCAGTCTGACGAAGGGGCTATTACTACGTCCACTCTCATCTGCTTGAGCAGCCGGGTGGCGCCTTCCAGACAGACAGCGTTCACCTCATGGGATACTGTTGCATCTCCTGGTGACACAAGGATGAGCACGCCTCCACAGGGTTGGACAACATCACTTTCGCTCTTGTCCTCCACATATTTATTAAATAAGGAATCTAACCTTTGGGCCATCTCCAGTGCGGCCACAGTGCCTTTATCTTGTGTAAAATCGGCAAGCCCCGGTTTGGCAATAACTAAAACCATCCTGTTGCGTGATTCAATCATTTTTTCCCCCAACATCTTTGGTAATGGTCAGGAGCTCCCGGGCAAAGTTTTCAACGTTCAACATTTTATGTCCCCCAACCCTAGGTGGCGTGGGTGTCTGTCTTAAAAGAGCGGGCCCTGTCCATTGGCGGGGAAGCTGAGATTGTTCCCCTGCTCCCTCCCCCATCTCTTCCCATCCGGCTGGAAGCTCCTCAAGTTTGCTCCTGCCAGCCCTTGCATAGGCTGCCAGTGATGGTTTCCGGGGGACACACAGCCGGTTCCCCACCGTAAAGAGGCATGGGGTGGGCATCTGTACTGAGACAAGGTTGTCGTCCATCTCGCAATCGGCATCCATAAGAAGGCTGCGAGGCTCTACCTTTTTACCGTTGCTCTCCATGCGGTCATCTCCCGCTGTCGGCTCTGGTATGCTCTCGGGTACTGCTTGCAGTTTGATGATGTTTGAACCGTGAGGTATGTCCAGCAATTGTGCCAACATGCCGCCCAGCATCCGTCTCCCCTCATCAGCCGACTGCCTCCCCATGAGAACCAAAAATGGCCTCTCACGCCTGCAGAGGGCAACCATGCCGCCCAATACTCCTCCAGGGTCAGCCAACCCCATGTTGGCCTCACTCTCGACCGCCTGTGTTTCGGTTCCATCCTGTCGGACGTTGCTCCATTCGGCCTTTGGCATGTGTTGAATTATACCTGACGCCTCGGGCACCATAATGGCCCGGTGTGCGCCCATGGCCAGAGCAATCCGCAGTCCCCTCGCAGCAGAGCTGTCTGTGCCTATGGTGGCAGCCACCACCTGACCGCCCCACTTTTCTGCAAAGGCAAGTCCAGCCTCCAGTGCGGTGAGGTCCAGCGGGTTGATTACCTTCTCCTGGTCCCCATCGTACACTAGGCCAGTATTGGGGTTTATTGTTACTCTCTGGTCAGGGTCGACGATCCATTTAATAAAGACCAGGATATTGCCCTGTAGTTGCCTGTTCGCTGTCACCTGTTACAATCCTGATTTCTTCGTTCAGCCTATCTCGATTGCCTCACCTACCTCAGTCACGGAACAAAACCTTCAAGTTTGCTGAACGGTTAGATTCTTTTGCCCATAGGGCAGCCCCATGCTAATCTGACAAGGTTCAATCATATCAGGATGGTGACAGATGAGAATCATTTTTGGCCTGCTCAAGGCAGTCGTGCTGATTGGCTTTGGATTCTGGCTTGCAATTTTCCTTGGTGAGGCCAAGATGCCCCAGCTTCTCGATAAGGAACGCCTGGAGTCAGATGTGAAGGCTGTGGGGGAACAAATTAAGGAATATGTGCCTGATTTGCCCAGAGTATCGGGCTCAGGCGATAAGGACAAGGTGGGCAACACCGACAAGCTGACCGATGAGGATCGAAGGCAGTTGAACGATCTCATCAATAATACTTCTAAGTAGAACAATCCTTGACTCATATAAAATTCCAGCCATTTCTTATGCTACCCTTCTTTTACTTGGTACCGTTTCGCACCCAACACCTCCCTCCCAACGCCTGTAGGGGCACGGCATGCCGTGCCCTTCGTTAGCGGTGCACCCAACTAGCCCAAACAATTTGTGAAATTAAACTGAATCTGCTTTTTGGAATAGTGAGCATCCTGGATCTGTTTTCATTCTCAGATTGCGTATGGGATAAGAGGTCGACCACCCGTCGCTCTGTTATCTGGCAGATTAGTCCTTTTTGCTGATGGCTCTGAGGGTGCTTGATGCTTTGGGGTTGGGTGGCAGTGATCAAAAATATTCTTCATTCAATACCAATTTCTCTACCAATTTGGAACAGTTGCGCTCTGGAATGAACTGAGAGAGAGGAAGGGTCATGAATAAGTGGAAGTGTGATTTCATGAAAAAGTTCAATAATGATCTTCGAAACAAGAATCTGGCTCAGATGATGATCAGTGGCTTGCCATGCCTGGTTTTGTTGGTTTTAGCAGCATTTGTTGGCCTGCAGCCAATGTCTTCGGTTCAGGCAAAATCCAGGGATGGTGTCTTCTGGGATGAATCAGCCCCCAAGGGGGTAGGTATAAGCGATGATGCCCCGGTAGTGTATGGGGACTTTCATCGTCTGGCCAAGGCTATGTCGCCTACGGTGGTTAACATCCAGACCATGAGGAAGGTGGGCGGGGGGCAGATGTCCATGGACAGCCAGGATATGGAGTTTTTCAGGCGGTTTTTCGGTTTTGCTCCGTTTCAGTCTGAGCCGCGCAGTGTGCCAGGTCTCGGTTCCGGGTTCATCATCACGTCTGACGGTTACATTCTTACTAATAACCACGTTATCGAGGATGCTCAGGAGTTGAAGGTGACCCTTGCCGACGACCGGGAGTTTGATGGCAAGGTGGTTGGTACAGACCCTAGGACTGACTTGGCTCTGGTGAAGATTGAGGCTAAAGGCCTGCCTGTGGCTCCGTTGGGAAATTCGGATGCTCTGGAAGTGGGCGAATGGGTAGTGGCGATTGGTAACCCATTCAATTTCTCCCATACGGTTACGGCAGGTATAGTCAGCGCCAAGGGGCGGCGGCAGGTCCAGCCGGGGTCAAGGCAACTGTATGCTGATTTTATTCAGACAGATGCGTCCATTAACCCGGGCAACTCTGGTGGTCCGTTGTTCAACATTCGTGGCCAGGTGGTGGGGGTAAACTCTGCCATTTACAGTCGGGATGGTGCGTATCAGGGGATTGGTTTCGCGATCCCTGTTAATATGGCCAAGACAATTCTGCCCAGCCTCAAAGAGAAGGGGTCAGTGGAGCGGTCCTGGCTTGGGGTGATGATTCAGGCTGTGGACAAGGATCTGGCCTCAAGCTTTGGAATGGACAAGGCAAAGGGTGCTCTGGTGGCCCAGGTATCTGAAAACAGTCCTGCCCAGTCTGCCGGTTTGATGCAGGGGGATGTCATCCTGAAGTTTGATGGCAAGGATATAGGCGAATCCAGTGATCTCCCCTGGATGGCCTCCAATGCGGGCATAGGCAGGGAGGTCAGTGTGGTTATCCTGCGTAATGGCAAGGAGAAAACCATGAAGGTGAAGTTGGCCCGCTATCCGGATGAGGATGGAGAGGTTGCTGTGAGTGGTGGTGCTCCAGGCTCAGGCAGCGGCATCTCTTCGCTAGGCCTGCGGGTGTCTAAAGTTCCTGCTCAGGTATCGGAACGATATGGGCTTGATGGTGATAAGGGTGTACTGGTGACTGGTGTAGATCACGGATCGATGGTGATGCGGGGTGGAATCCAGCCCAATGATGTTATCCTGGAGGTCAATGGGAAGAAAGTGAACAGCCCTGCTGAGCTGGAGAAGTTGATCTCTGGTATGTCGAAGAAGCAGTATATCCGATTGCTGGTGGCCAGAGAGAATTCACGAAGATTTGTTGCCTTCAAAATGCCCTGATTGTGATTAGAAGGTGGTTTTGCCCCGCATGCGTAGGGGCCCCCACCTGATCCCTCCCTCCCAACGCCTGTAGGGGCACGGCATGCCGTATGTGTGTTATGTTAAGCTTCAATTCCATATCACCAAGCCCTTAAACGCCCTATTACATCTGTTG
>CAYZFJ010000006.1:0-30359 GCA_964477705.1 uncultured Myxococcia bacterium
CATTGGGGAAGGACGTATAGCACCAGACCCAAACCACAACAGATGTACTAGGGTGCTTGATGGCTTCATGGCATGGGGTTGAAGCTTAACAGAACACACATACGGCATGCCGTGCCCGTACAGGGAACTTATGTTGGTCCAGGTTTGATTGCCAACACGGAGCCTTGGAGGGCGAGCGCCGCTCGCCCCTACGCCATTTGAATAAGCCAGTGGGAATACAAATGTCCGGTGCCAAGGATCTGGAGTGCAAATAACGATGGTTCCCCCTTGCCCCTTTGGGTGATTTTCTTGTTCCTATTGCAACTTGAGGACACAGCATGCCGATGCCGTGCCCCTGCACATGCAGGGTACTATCACTTTCCTCTTTCAACTACCTCACCCCACGCGCAGCACATGCCCATCCCGGTCAAGCACAAAACCAGAAGGCAACAGCTCCTCCACCCTCTTACGGAAGCCCTTGACCGTCCAGTGGCGCTCCACCATTATGTCCAGAATACGATTTCGAATCCGCAGAGAATCCTCGTCCTCATCGGTCAATAATTGAAGAAGCGCATCCCGCACCCGCTCATCTTCATGGGACGACAGAGCATTGATAACCTGGAAGCGAATAGTCTCATCATGGTCTTGCACAAACGGGAGCAGGATATCCACCACCTGTGGGTTGTTGTAATCAGCCAGATGCTGAACCAGATGGAGCTTTCTCTCTGGATTGCGCACATAATCGGGCCCGATACTCTGAAGCACCTGTCCAATAATCTGAACCATCCGATCTTCAGGCACCATGTTACTCAGGGCTTTCAAAGGCCAGAAGAGCTGCACCTCGTTTTCAAGGAATCTCTCAATGGCAGGGACCGCCTTTTCCCCCAACTCCAGCACCATATGGTAGACATACTCCTTCTCGTCCTGGTCCTCCACCCCATTGGAGGAAGCAACAGTAAAGCGCTTGAGGAGCCCGTAAATGGCATCAGCAGTGCCAATCCCCTGCAGGGTTTGAGCTGCAGCCGTCCGTTCAGGAGACTGACGATACTTGTTGGTGAGTCTGTCAGTGGCTTTCCTGATGGCCTTTGCCTGCCGCTTTTCTTTATCCACAGTAAAGATGTCGAGTAATCCCATTTTCCACTCCATGACGCCCAATAACAATTCGCGGCGACCAAAAACGCAATTCACACCCCCCAGAGCATAGGCCAATCCAGACAGATTGAGAACCGTTTTCTTTGGAGGCTGTCTTGGCGACGAGTGTAGGCATTTTGCAGACCAAACAGCCCGAATGCCCTCTCGCACCGGTTTCGAGCAAAAATAATCCAGATATGCTATTCCATAAAATACCCAAAAGGGTTATTGAATAAGAAATTCTGGACCTCCTGGGCTGTGCCGAGAAAATCCGCACCCTCCCAAACACCTCAAGTCCATAATTTAAATTAGAAAATGGGACTTCACCTGCAATAGATGAACAACCCAGCCCCTATTATTATGAACCGCAACGAGAAAAGAAGAACACGGTTCAATTGTACAAGTGCGAAGCTTAGCAATGGAACAGAGCGAATTACAATTCACCCCCCAATCTTACCCGCAACCGGTACAGAGCGGACTTCTGCAGATTGACGCCAGTCTGTTTTTCTTCTTTGGCCTCATCCTGGTGCTGATTGCCGCCCTTAACAGGATACTGTTTCAGCCTATCCTGAAGGTGATCAAGCAGAGGGAACGCATGATCTCTGGCAAGAACAGGGTAGCCCGGAGGCTGGAAGATTTTGCCAGGCAACGGGAAGAACAATACCAAGATAACATTAACGTGGCTTTACAAAACTCCGCAGGTGAGGTGAGCAATCACATACAGAAAGCTGAGAACGAAGCCGCCCAAAAGCTCCTCAAAGAGAGAGAACTGGCAATGGACGACCAGCAGAAGGCATCACGCCGACTGCACGAAGAGATAGAACACCTCCGCACAACAGGCTCAGGCAATGTTGCCCCCTTGGCAGCCATCCTGACTGATCGCCTTACCATGACCCCAAAGGCGGGTTTTCCCGGCTCTTCCACGGGCAACCCCAATGGGCCCTCACACAGGAGAGAAGGAGAGGGTCCTGAAAGCAGCAGCCTATCCTCTAGCATGGGCCTGATTCTGTCAGTGGGCCTTGCAAAATTCTTCTTTACCGTATTCTCTCCTGCAAACAGCTACGGCAATTGGGATATTTCCCGATTACTCGGGCTTAATGTGGCCATAGCCCAAGAAGCAGGGGCAGGGGGAGCTTTCCCATGGTTCGACTGGGCAGCTCACCTGGCCAACTTCCTGCTGCTCTCCTTCGTGCTGGGATATTTGGGCTTTCGCCACCTTCGCCATGGACTTGTGGTGCATAACCGGGGAGTTGCCCGCGACATACGAGAAGCAAACCAAAAAAGAGCCCAGGCACGGGAAAATGTGAGAAAAGCTCAACACAGGCTAGAATCTGAGCTGCCCCAAACCAGAAAAGCCATTGAAATCCGCACTATTCGTGAAGTTGAAACCGAATCAGCAAGAATTAACGCCCAACTGAGCGAACGAATCGATGGACTCAAAACAGAAAAGCTCAGACGTATAGCCCAAGAAGAAAAAACTCTAACAGAAGCAGCATTAAGAGATCTGTCCAACTCAGTAATGAACAGCAGCCAAAAGATGCTCCAGGCGCGTATTACACCTGAGATCCATCTTCACTGGGTTGACATGTTCATTGACGGGATGAAACTGGAAAAACCTGCCCGTGATAACAAGCAGTAACTCAATGAGCACCAATACAGAAACCGAAGAGACCAAAGTAAACGGTTCAAAGGCAGCACCGTCAAACACAGCGATTAAATACGCTGAGGCCATGATGGCTCGGGACGCTACGTCAGACACCACTGCTTTCCAACGAGAATCATCTGAGAAGCACCGTCAGGAGATGGAGCGTTTTCTGACCATATGGCAGGAGAGCAAAAACCTGGAAAACATCCTCCGTTCTCCCATGCTCCCCGTCAGGTACAGAGCAAACCTGCTGGCAGAGATCGCCCAGGCACTTAATCTCTCTGAAAAGGTTAGCAATCTCCTGGTTCTGCTGCTGGTGGAGAGGAAAATCCACCTTCTACCCAGCATAATCTCCGCCCATAAAAAGTTGGAGATGGAAGCCGCCGGCGAACAGGATGTAGAGATATATTCTCCCATACAGCTCTCTGAAAGTCAGAAAGAGAAGCTTTTGCACATTTTACAGGAGAGGCTCCAATCCAGATTGAAAGCAACCTTTCTGGAGGACCCGACCCTTCTGGCAGGCGTCAAGGTCGTAGCAGGAAACACCATATTCGACGGCAGCCTGCTACGACAGCTAAGCGAGATTAGAGCGAACATGCCAACTCTGGATTGGGGCAGGGACCATGTGTGATGAACGATACAAATTCGCAACCTGTTTAATTAGTGACACGTGAAACATAAAGACACGCTGCAAGCAGAGCAGTTCGGTTGAAACATCCAGCCAACCTCTGAGCCTGCACTGCTACAGCAAACCCGTGAGGCATTACGTTGAGATTCGGCACTACTGAAATCGCTGATATCATCAGGAAACATATTGAAGAATATCCACTTGCAGTCCAGACAGACCAAGTAGGCCATGTTATCAGCTCTGGTGATGGCATCGTTACCCTGTACGGCATGGACAAGGTCATGGCCGGCGAACTGATCGAGTTTCCTGGGCGAGAAAACGTGAAAGGCCTTGCCCTGAATCTGGAATACCAACAGGTCGGTGTGGCGCTTATGGGTGCTGCAGATTCGGTGGTTGAGGGGGATACGGCCAAGCGAACAGGCAGGGTTTTCAGCATCCCTGTAGGCCAGGACATCGCTGGCCGGGTTCTGGATGCTTTAGGAAATCCCATAGACGGCCTAGGCACCATCAAGGTGGATGAATATAGACCTGCGGAGAACAAGGCTCCTGGAATTGTAGACCGGCAACCGGTTCACCAGACCCTGCACACCGGGCTGAAGATCATTGACGCTCTGCTCCCTATTGGTAAGGGGCAACGAGAATTGATCGTAGGCGACAGACAGACCGGCAAGACTGCTCTGGCCCTTGACGCTATTCTTAACCAGAAGGGCAGGGGCGTCCGGTGCATCTATGTGGCAATAGGGCAGAAGCAGTCAACCGTGGCCCAGATAGTAGCCAGACTGCGTGAGAGCGGAGCACTGGAATACACCACAGTAGTCATGTCAACGGCCTCAGATCCTGCCTCACTCCAGTACCTGGCTCCCTTCTCTGGATGTGCCATCGGGGAATATTTTATGGCCAAAGGAGAGGATGTGCTCATCGTCTACGATGACCTAAGCAAACACGCTGTTGCCTACAGAGAACTGAGCTTGCTCCTCCGGCGCCCCCCCGGAAGGGAAGCTTACCCGGGAGACACTTTTTACCTCCACTCCCGCCTCCTGGAGAGGGCTGCAAAAATGTCGGATAAACTGGGAGGAGGCAGCCTGACTGCCCTGCCAATCATCGAGACCCAGGCTGGCGACATCTCCACCTATATACCTACAAACCTGGTCTCTATTACCGATGGACAGATATTCCTTGAGAAAGGATTGTTCAACGCAGGTAACAGGCCTGCCGTTAACGTGGGGTTGAGTGTGAGCAGGGTAGGTGGGGCTGCCCAATCTAAAGCCATGAAGCAGGTGGCCGGTACCCTGAGGCTGGAGCTTGCCCAATACCGGGCTCTTGCTTCCTTTGCCCAGTTCGGAGCCGAACTGGACAAGTCCACCCAACTCCAGCTCAATCGGGGCGCCAGACTGACAGAGATCATGAAGCAGCCACAGTACAGACCAATTCAGGAAGAAAAACAAATCCTGATCATATTTGCATCTACCCATGGATACCTTGACTCGTACCCCATTGGAAAAATCCGTTCCTACGAACAGGAGCTTTATTCTTTCATGGAACGCAGATACGGCAACTTGATGGCAGAACTCAGGCTGAAGAGAATTCTCACTGAAGAGATGCGAAACCAGATACTGCAAGGGCTTGATGAGTTTAAGGTAGACTTTGCCAACCGGAGCTCACAGGCAGATCAACGACCCGGTGTTGGCATTGGTGTTGGATTGTGAATAGACCGGGCAAAAAGCAGCTCCCCGGAAGGATACAAATTGAGCGGGAATAGTACACGCGAACTGAAGCAGAGAATTGGCAGCATCACCTCCATTAAACAGGTGACTACTGCCATGCAGATGATCTCTTCTATAAAGATGAGAAAAGCTCAGAATACCGCCTTGAGTGCCAGACCTTTTGCAAGAGCCATTGATTCAATGGTTCAAAGCGTTTCAACAGGGGTGGAAGATGGGCACCCTCTCCTGGCCAGAGAAGATATACACTCTGTGCTTCTGTTGGCCATTGGATCAGATCAGGGCCTGTGCGGTGGATTCAACGCTGCAATAAACCGCTCTGTTCTGGACTTCATGGACAGAAACCGGGACAAGTTCAAGAAGATTAATGTGGCCACTATCGGCCGAAAGGTCTTTCGCTATCTTAAACTGAGAGACATTCCGATCCAGAAGAACTTCACAGCGGTATGGGACAACCTCAGCTACACAACCAGCCTTGACATCGCCCGTTATCTGGCCGATGAGTTCCTATCTCATGAAGCCGATGCAATATTCCTGATTTACAACGGCTTCAAATCTGCTGTTATGCAGGAAGTTTCTGTGGAACAGATCCTGCCCATGGTGAAAGACAACTCTGATGAGACGGAGTTGACCAGAAGCAGTCAACAGGCAGCAAAGCACGGTGAGGGAAGCGGGAAAAACAAGGGGGGTACAGAGAGGGCAGAGAGGGCAGAGGGGGAGGAATGGGAAGAAGCAGAAATGGAGCCGATTTATGAGCCTGATCCGAAGACCGTATTTGACCAGCTTATCCCCAGGCACCTGGCAGTCCAGGTCAATCAGGCTCTGCTGGAGTCAGCAGCGGCTGAGCAGTCCGCCAGGATGATGGCCATGGAAGGAGCCTCAAGAAACGCCAAAGAGATGATTGATTCTCTCTCCCTATCCTTCCACCGTGCCCGTCAGGGAAAGGTCACCCAGGAACTGACCGAAATAGTCAGTGGAGCTCAATCCATTGGCAAACGCTAGCATCACCTTACGTACCCCAAGGGTATGAGAGTGAAATAAAGTTGTTGGCGGCTCCGGGGAATTATTACCCCCCTGAGCCGGAGCGAGAATTAAGATAATGATACCAGTAGATGGAAACAGCCAAATGGAATCCGCCGCCAAAGGTAACGCCTTTGCCAAAAGCAACCGTGAGCCATCCCATGCTGGCAGGGTCACGGATGAGAACCGAAGAGCCTGCGCCGGCAGCCCCGGGACAGTGGCCGTAAGCCCGGAGAACCTCCCTACGGGCTCCAGTGAAGGCAGAATTGCCCAAATAATGGGCCCCGTTGTTGACGTGGAATTTCCGGAGGGCAATCTGCCTCCCATCAGAACCGCCTTGACCGTGAGCAACTCATTTATCAACGACCAGCCAGACAACCTGATCCTGGAAATCGCCCACCACATGGGAGACAACATCTGCAAATGTATCGCCATGGATACCACGGACGGACTGCACCGGGGAATGGTGGCCAAGAACACCGGTGCTCCCATGATGATTCCGGTGGGGCAGGGAACCTTGGGCAGAATCATCAATGTGGCAGGTCAGCCCGTTGATGGCATGGGCCCCCTGAAGAATGTAACCAAATATCCCGTCCACCGTATCCCGCCCTCTTTTGAAGAGCAACGAGTAGATATCGAAGTCTTCGAGACAGGGATCAAGGTCATCGATCTGCTCGCACCTTATGTACTTGGAGGAAAGGTGGGACTCTTCGGTGGTGCGGGCGTGGGCAAGACCGTTCTGCTCATGGAGCTGATCAGGAATGTGGCCATCCAGAGAGGCGGACTCTCTGTATTCGCAGGCGTTGGGGAACGTACTCGCGAAGGAAACGCCCTCTACTATGACATGCAGGAAGCAGGGGTCATAAACCTTGATCCAGACAAGCCATCCCTCAGCGCATTGATTTTTGGACAGATGAATGAGCCCCCTGGAGCTCGAGCCAGAGTGGCATCGGCAGCGATGAGCATGGCAGAATACTTCAGGGACGAAGAGCACCGTGACATGTTGGTCTTTATCGACAACATCTTCCGGTTCACCCAGGCTGGCTCTGAAGTCTCAGCTCTACTTGGGAGAATTCCAAGTGCAGTTGGATATCAGCCCACTCTGGCCACGGAGATGGGTGAATTACAGGAGCGGATCACCTCCACCAGAAACGGCTCCATCACCAGCGTCCAGGCAGTATATGTGCCGGCAGACGACCTCACCGATCCGGCACCGGCCACAGTCTTCTCTCACCTGGACGCCACCACCGTGCTCAGCAGACAGATTGCTGAGTTAGGCATCTACCCGGCAATCGACCCTCTGGAGTCCACCAGTCGCATCCTGCAACCAGACGTGGTTGGAGAGGAGAGATACAACCTTGCACGGGAAGTTCAGCGGGTACTCCAGAGGCACAAGGACCTGCAGGACATTATTGCCGTTCTGGGCGTGGAAGAGTTAGCAGAGGAAGACCGACTTCTGGTGGGCCGGGCCAGAAAACTGCAAAGGTTCTTCTCTCAACCATTTGGCGTAGCCGAGCAGTTCACTGGACAACCCGGCAAATATGTAACCCTCGGAGAGACCACAGAGGGCGTAAAACAGATCCTCTCCGGTTCTCTTGATGTCCTGCCAGAACAAGCGTTCTTCATGGTGGGCAACATAGATGAAGCCAAGGAAAAGGCGCACCGGCTGATGGGAGAGACGCTGTAAGCCGAGCCTCAACGGAAAACGGAATGCGATTTCAACTCGATATTGTCAGCCCCGAAGGCCCGGTATTCCGGGACATGATTGATGAATTGACAGTCCCCGGCAGCAAGGGTGAGCTTACCCTTCTTCCCGGTCACCGCCCCATAATCACTGTTCTCAGGCCCGGTACAATCACCATCGGAAGAGGAGCAACCAAGGATTATTATGCGATTGGTGGTGGTTTCATGGAACTGCACAGGGATCGGATTACCTTGATTGCTGATGCTGCGGAACATGCCTCCCGGATAGATATACCGAGAGCATTGGCAGCCCAGACGCAGGCGACAGAAATTCTTGCTCGCCCTGATCTGCCTGAGGGAACAGAAAAGCAGAGCGCCCTGTCCGCCTTAGAGAGAGCAGAAGCCAGGATCCACACCGCAGAAAAGGTAAAGTCAGAAAAATAGCGGTAATTTCACATCAAGCGTATTATCCAAAAACTGAACGGAGCTGAATCAATCTGGTTCTTCTTGCTCCCAGCGAATGACTCAGGGAATTATCTTAAAACCCTTTAATGCCACTGGAGCATCATGGCTAGACGAATCCTGTTAACCGGCGGAGGGACAGGGGGGCATGTATATCCCGCACTGGCAATCGCACAAGCGTTAAAAGAAAAATTTCCGGACGCCACCCTGAAATATGCAGGACTTGGATCAGGTATAGAAGCTGAAATTGCAGCTAAAAACCAGATTCCTTTCCTGAAGGTGATATCTGCCCCATACCCAGGGCTGTCCCGGATTCCTGAGCTGCTACGGTTCATGGTTCTGATCGGTATCGGAACCATAATGGCCATCTTCCATCTACTTAAATTCAGGCCATCAATAATCGTCGCAACTGGGGGTTACGTGGCTGCTCCTGCTGTTTTCGGCTCGGTAATTCTGCGTAATTTGAAGTTGCTCACGGTAAAAATTTTCGTTCACGAACAGAACATCAGGCCCGGACGGCT
Organism: uncultured Myxococcia bacterium; assembly: GCA_964477705.1. GTDB lineage: Bacteria > Myxococcota_A > JAVEVO01 > JAVEVO01 > CAYZFJ01 > CAYZFJ01. Next base: position 8,791 of record CAYZFJ010000006.1, read on the forward strand.
AAATACCCTGGTAGCTAGATTTGCTGACTTGGTCGGCACCTCATTCCCAGAGTCCGCCAGATACTTAAACAGCGCCAAATTGATCCATTGTGGTTACCCAGTACGACCTGCGCTGCGCAACCCAACACAAGCATGGGGCGCTGGGGCTCTCCCTGCTAACTCAGGCTCGAACCGACACTCCTCAGAGCTGCCACCCCAATCTCCCTTGTTAGCAGGTATTCCAGAGGGCAAACAACTGATACTCGTCTTCGGCGGCTCCCAGGGAGCACGCACCATAAACCGGGCCATTATTGACGCCCTGCCCTACCTGAAGGATAGGGACGACCTGTACATCATTCACGGTATCGGACGAAAGACGCGCACCGGTGGATACGACCCCCTGGAAGACTGTAACCTTCGGCTGCATGGGCTGAAGACTGCAGGGTTATTGCCAGACAACCTGGCTTCCTTCTACAGGCAGGTAGACTATATAGATGACATGAACAGTGTCTACCGGGCAGCAGCTCTGGTGGTAGCCCGGGGAGGCGCAGGGACCATCAAGGAGTTGTGTGCAGTCCGCAAGCCGGCAATTCTACTCCCCAAGGCAGGATTGTCCGGTGACCACCAGGTCATGAATTCCCTGGCTTTTGCTGAGGCTGGGGCAGGGATGGTACTCCTGGAAGAACCGGTAATCAGTGATACTGGACTAATCCACGCTGTTTCCGGCTCAAAGCTATCATCAGCAATCAACACTCTACTGGACGCTCCCGACAAGCGCGCCCAAATGGCCACCTCTGCTGCAACCATGGATGATCGCGACTCCACTGGCAGGATACTTGAGGCCCTTTTCAGCTTGAACGCAGACAAGAAGGCACCTGGTGCTGGCCAACCGAGAGACAAAGGCCAATCTACTCACCCCCTCCCCCCCCCTGGTTCCGGGCACGCACCAGACAACGCCGCCAATGGCAGCCCTGGAGACAGTCGGGCTAAAAACAACTGCGTTCACCGGAAACCATGGCTCCGATTCCTGCCCTCAGGCAATTCTGCAAAGGTGAGGCAAAAAAAGGAAACCCAGCCACCAAAGAGCGAGACAGCTATCGGTGTACTAGCCGAATTGAGCGCCGTTGGACTGCTTAACAAGGTGCGTTCCTGGCGAGCTGTACCGGGCATGAAACTCGACGAGAGCCTGCCTTGCTGGGATTACCTGAGATATCGCACAGCCTCTCTACTGGTGGAAGATGACTGGACAGTCCGAAATACCGGAATAAAGCTTACAGGCCTGCTCAGACTAGGAGATCTGCTCCCCCTGCTCAAGTACCTTTTTCTAGACCCCTCGCCAGATCGTCTGCTTGCCCGGTTGGCTGGCGGCGATCGAAAACAGAACGGCTTTATCAGACGCAACATTGTAACTGCGGTAACAGAAATTCACATAAGCCAATGCCCTGATACTGCCGAAATCATCAGGCGGGGCCTGGAAGACAACTATTTTGAGACTCGGACAGCAGCATGCAATGCCATTTTCTCCCTGGGCCCCCCCATTTGCAGCGAACAATGGGCAGTGGAGGGAACTCGAAAACTCCTGGAAGACCCATCCTTCGAGGTACGCATGGCTGCCATCACTGCCCATGCAAGAACCACCGAGCCAACCCAGGGTTTGCCCAACCTGCGCAGATTCTATATGGACCCAAACTGGAAAATCCGGCAGGCGGTACTGACCGTGTTCGAATGCTGGGCGAACCAGGGTGACAAGCATACCAGAGACATGCTCCTGAACGAGCTGAAAGACTTCCTACTTACCGCAGGAGGCTACCGTCCCGTCTTCGGATTAAAAGAAACTGCGGCCAGTGTGGTCAGTATCCTCACAGCAGACTGTAATGGGCAGACCGAGACATTGACCGAAGCTACGCCCCAGGCTAAGGCTGACACTGAGGCCGAGACTAATACCGTGACCGATCCCTGTGCTGATAAAGCCAGGCCGGGAGAGGAGAACTGAGACAATGATTCCCTTTCTGGCCCAAGTACTGAAAGACAATCTCGACTCCCTGGCCTTTCTGAGGCTCTTCGACTACCTGACCTTCCGCACAATTCTTGCGGCTCTGACCGCTTTCCTGCTCACCTTGATTTTTGGCCGCCGGGTCATCCTTATGCTCTTCCGCAAGGGCTTCAGAGATGTCTCAGAGTCAATTCTCCTTGCCGATGCAGGGAGCAAGCGGGGCACTCCCACCATGGGCGGTATCTTGTGGCTTGGAGCAGCAAGCATCGGGTTTCTCCTCTGGTCTCACTGGACCAATCTCTTCGGGTGGCTCGGCTTTCTGGGATTTATCTATTTTGGGCTGGTGGGCTTTCTCGACGACTATCTGAAGGTAAAGTCCGGAAAAAGCCGGGGGGGGCTCTCAGAGAAGGCCAAACTGGTGCTCCAGATTCTATTTGCGTTCACCTTTACCCTCATCTACCTGCACCCCACCTTCTCCCCCTTTCCTGATGGGTTTGCAGGCCAGTTCTTTGTCCCCTTCCTAAAGGTCTCGGTGGCCGACATCGGCTGGTGGTACTTCCCGTTTGCGATTTTTGTGATCCTGGCCATAACCAATGCGGTGAACCTGACAGATGGGCTAGATGGGCTGGCAACGGTACCGTGCATCACCACCGCCGCCGTCTATGCGGTTTTTGCTTACATTATCAGCAATAGAATTCATGCCGGTTACCTGAACTTTGAGTTCATCCCCGGAACAGAGGAACTAACAGTGCTTTGCGCTGCAGTGGCTGGAGCCGGAATGGGTTTCCTGTGGTTTAATGCCTATCCGGCCGAAGTCTTCATGGGGGATACTGGCTCCTTGGCCCTGGGTGGGGTCCTGGCCACCGTAGCTTTACTCTTAAAACAGGAACTCCTTTTTGTTCTCGTCGGAGGCGTCTTTGTTGCCGAGGTTGCCTCCTCTCTGATTCAGGGGAAGCTGGGGGAGAATGTGGCAGGGAGGAGACTGCTTTACCGGGCTCCTCTGCACCTATCGTTCAGACATATGGGCATTGCGGAGCCTAGGGTGGTAGTCCGCTTCTGGATCGTATCCGTGGCTCTGGCTCTGCTCAGCCTGCTCACCATCAAAATTCGCTGACTCAATAATCTCCGATTCCGAATCCGTATCCCGCCGGACGCAGCAAGGGGCGATAAGCCCGGTTAGTAGGCTGTAGATTCCGGGGATGCTCTTTAAGGAGGCAGGTCCCGGGATAAGGCGGGTATTTTTCTTCAAGGAGCTTTTCCACATCCCCCAGGTTCTCTGGCAACCTGCCCAAGCCTGTGTGAGCTTTCAGGTCATCCTTAACGTCTTCAGGCAGAGACTCCAAAAGTAATTTCAATCCCGAAAAGTAAGAATTTAATTCCTGATACTGAGTGCAAAAATATGATTTAATCATGAAAAAAAATCCCTTCCGAAACATCTCGGGTGGACGCCAGACTGTTTATCATCCGGTTGAACATGGTGCACAAGCATCAAACAAGCACCAGCGCCCACCTGCCGCTATATCTGAGCAGCCTGATCTCCTGCTCAACTCCTTTCATATTGTTTCCACAGAGAGTGAAGTCAATTGTGGGCAAGCGATACTTTTCCATGCTCTTGGAAGAAAGTTATTTTGCAAAGGCTGGTGAAATGAATAAGGGGACCAAATCAATATGGTGCAGGGGAAAAGGAGCAGATCGCATGGAAGCCATTCCCATATTGGGAGATAAATTGTTATTAGCTAACATACTGGAAACCATACACCTTGGTGTTCTTATCTTTGACTATCAGGAAAGACAGCTGATCTGGCTCAACCGTACAGTCGAGGAGATGTTGAGCGGCATCCCCATTAGAGGGATCTCTGTATATGAACTTGCACAAGCTCTGGCCGTCTCTCTCCCTGACGGCACCTATCTCCCCCCCAATCAAATTCCCTGGCTTGAGGCGTTCACCTGCAACTGTATTACCAACCCTGCTGAATTGCTCGCATTTCTGCCGAATCGAGAGATGCCATTCAGAACCATGGCGGCCACACTGGCCGATAGCACCCACAATGAACCAATCGGAGTTATGGTCACTATAGAAGACATTACCCGCCTGAAAAACTTGGTCAACCTGGCCGATGAGGTGTCATCCACAATTACCCACGATCTGCGTACCCCTCTGGCCACCATACTCGGTCACACTGAGTTGTTGAACAGACGGTTAACCCGGGAAGCCTGTGCCAACGAGAAGCTGTTCAAGTCGATTAAATCAATCCATGGTGCTGTAAACGAGATGCGTAGGATTATCGAGGATGTAAGCGACTACTGCAGACTGTTCGAGGGGCAACTCCAGCTTCATCTAGCTCAGGTAAATCTGGAAGACCTCTTACACCGACACATAATCAGCATGCAGGACACCCCGGCAGAACAGAGACTACGTATTGATGTGCCTGAACCATTGCCTGACATCTTGGGAGATGCAGACCGCCTTGACAGAATGCTGGAGAACCTGTTGCGCTTTTGCTCCGACCGGTCTACACCAGAAAATCCTGCATTAATAAAAGTAGCAACATTTGAGGGGAACCTGATTATTCAAGCACAGGATCAAGGCGAGGCGCTGACCTCAGCTATACAGAAGGCTGTGATGGGACCTTACGTGCGGACCAAATCCAGGATGCTGGCAGGGGGAGGACCAGCCTTATTCATCATCAGGGGGATTGCCAGAGCCCACGGCGGAGAGATGACCATTAGCGTCACAGCAGAGGATGAGACACCAATCAATACTTTAAAGATCCTCCTGCCCATCGAGAGGCATGTATAATCAAACAAGCTCTCTCGCAAGCCTCCCCACATGAACGGGGCTTGTACCACAACGCCTCGTTTAGTGCCTCTCCATGCTTAACAGGTCGAGTCTGTCCATGGTGTCTTCCAGAATCAGTGCGACTTGGTCCCAACTGAATCTAGCTGCTGTCTCTTTTGCCTTAACACCCAGTTCCACCATCAGTTCCCTATTCTGACACAGCTCTCCAATCGCATCGGCCAGGGAGCGGGAATCTCCAGGTTCAACCAGCAGGCCGTTCACACCATCCAAGAGCACTTCCTCAATACCACCAGACCTGGAAGCAATCACCGGTTTTCCAGAAGCGAAAGCCTCTAACAGCACCAGCGGCGTCCCCTCCCTGCGCCCGGTTGTGAGCACTCTGGATGGTATAACTACCAGGTCTGCCGCTGCCAGCGCCTGATCCTTGGCTGGGCCTGCAAGGGAACCTAAAAACCGGGCCCGTATGCCCAGCTTGGCACAGATCATCACCAATCGCTCACGCTCCGGACCGTCCCCGACGATATCAACAGTCACGCATCCAGGGCCGCCTGCACCATGGCCAGCCCTGTCCATAAGGATGCCCACAGCTTCAAGGAGCAGGTCAACTCCCTTGATCGGCACAAGCCTACCCATGACAAGCAGCCTCAACGGTGGCGGTTGGTCCACAGTGGCAGTGTTTCCTGGGGGCCTATGCTGGATTGGGGCCTTGTGGTCAGTTGACAAGGCCTCCTCCACGCTGTATCCCTCTGAGACTGGATTCAAATCCACCCCCATAGGCATCACTATCGCATCTCTAACCACCTGCACTAACCGCTTATCCACCTGACCGGATTTATCCGCAAAACGCTCCCAGCCTCCACCAGCCCCAACCAGCAAGGCATCCAACCGATCCTTCAGGTGGGCTCCGGTTACCCACAACACATCAACGTACTTAAGCACCCGTCCAACCAGGTGTCGCCCCATAGGATAGCGAGCTAACCTCTCCAGTAAGGCCACATCCGAAGAGTGGGCAAGCGCCAGATGGGGAACCCCGGCGCTGCGAGCCAGTGGCCCTGCCAAAAGGGCAGCAGGGAGGAGCCAGTGACTAATCAGATGGGTCTTCCCTGGTAATTCTCGCAATAAAACTCGCCACAAATTAATGGCAAATGGGATTGCCTGCAGAAACAGCAGTGGATTGCGTTCAAGATTTTCAGGCGCCCCTGCCCCATAAAAAAGCCGCTGCCTGCTCCTTAACAAGTGGTAACGCACCCGAACTTCATTCAACAGTGATGCGTCTGTCCGCGTCTCAGAGTGCCGCCGTGGGCCCGCATCATCGTTTAAATTTTTGGGGCTGCTTTCCTGGTCCAAGCCAGCGCCCCCGCCACTACCACCACCGCAGGCAAGATCTTTGTCTGGAGAATAATCTGGGCAAGCCACAGTCACCTGCCAACCAGCCCTGGTCAGGCAATGAGCAAACCCCTTAACAAATATCCCCGCATAATCACCATTGAATCTAGGCCATGATGATGTGACCAGAAGAACATGTTTGTGATCCCCACCACAGAGGCGGTCATCACATGGACTCATTATCGAGCCTTCTTTCCTTCCCCCAGCAGAAGGTCTTGTTCCATCTGGCAACAAAAGCCTTAATCAACAATCTGGAAATTGGCAGAATTACCTTGCGAATCTTCAGCTTGGACGTGTTATCCCCATAAATGGGCGTAACCGGCACATCAGTAACCTTCAATCCGGCCTGGGCCAACAATGCCAACATATGGTTGGGGTATCCATACCGGGGATAAAGCGTATCGAGGGGCAGCATATTCAGAGCCCTGCTGGTAATAGCAGTATACCCGCACTGGGAATCCTTTACCCCCTTCAACCCAGTAGCCATGGCGGTCAGAGTACTCAGCACAATGCCACCCATTCGGCGTATTGGCGGCATTACCTGCTTCACCGAAGGGTGCTCCAGACGATTTCCTTTTGCATAATCAGCCCCTCCTTCCACCACTGCATCAAGCAAACGCCCCATCTCCTGGGGAAGCATCTGGGCATCTCCTCCAACAACCACAGCGATGTCTATGGCTTCTCCGATGCACTCCCGGTAACCACTCACAATTGCAGCTCCCACACCACGATTTACGGAATGGCTCAACACCCTGACTCTGGTCGCTCCACCGACGACTGCAGATCGGGCCATAGCCCCGGTCCCATCCGTGGAATGATCATCAACCACACAGATAAAATCCACCCAGGAAGGCAGCCCCTCTACCACCTTCCTGATATGCTGTTCTTCTTGGTAGGCAGGTATGACTACCCCAATGCTTCTGTTTTTGTACACTCACCCTCTCCCGGCTTGCACAACACCGTTCAAAGCGCCCGGTGCAGTTAGCAGGATAAACAACCCCAGTCAAGAATGCTCGGTCCATTCGTTCTTTCAACAAGAGCTTTTCTTCAATATTTCCCAACATGTATTATGATTAGTCGACCAGCATCCTTCACTTAACATTTTCATCAACATCCTCTGCAGCATAAAGCAGATGGCATGGAAATGAAGGATACTGACACTGACACTAACGTTAAAGCCAACGCCAATGCCAACACCGACCATGGCACCAATCGCAGCCCATATGGTTCGGAATGGGGCAATGGGGATTACCTGTTTTCACATGTATGGAGAACATCATTATCCTTAAACATCGAAGGACATCATCCCACTGGGCATGTCTCCTGAGCATTTGTGTTGTATCTCTGAGCGCCATCATCACCGCATGCGCAAGCACAGGTGCTGGTGCTGGTACGGGCTCATCCCAATCGCCATTATCAGATGACCAGGAAATGCTCCAGAGCGAACCGCCAGAGCAGCAGGAGCAAAAGCATGACTGTGGGGCCTGGCGACTATGGAAAAGGGGAACCAGCCCAGGCCAGGACCCAGACACGCTGCGCCGTCAATTTACCAGGACCGCTACATTCCCTGACGCCCAAACCCGCCTCCTCCAGGCAACCTTTCACCATTCCACATGGGTCAAGGCCCAACTGGAAGAATGGACCAGGCATAGCGGCGCCACCAGCGAAGAGGTCGCCTCACGGCAGAGGGAGTTAGAACAAATCTATCTAAGGGGTGACACCGCATTTGAGATCTGGCTCCAAACCACAGACCTTGAGGCCACCAATCTGGAAAACTGGGATATCACCCTCTCCAATCCCCAAAATACAACCAGCTACTCCCCCATACAGGTTACCAGCAGTCTTCTGGAGACAACTGTACAGACAGAGATGGTTAACAACACCCCTGTCACCATCCGACTATTTCATGTTCTAGGGCAAGTCCGCTTTAAAGCAGAAACCCAACATGCAGACACCACCATAAAACTGAACCTGATACCCCCAACATCCTCAACTGCTGCCACGGGGGACAATAAATCAGTCCGATTTTCCTGGAAGATCCCGAAGTAATCACCTTGATCCACTGGGCAGGAAACAACAAGATGTATCGACTGAAAAAGAAAATCGAAGAGGAAATGATGATGGGCGATACGGAAAAAGGGAAAACCCTGCTCTTGATTGAAGACGATCCAGATGTGTCCGATGTCATCAGATTTATCCTGGAAGATGAGGGGTATTCAGTGCTCAGCACGGGAAGCGGCGACGAGACCCAAAAACTGCTCATGAGCAACCCGCCCCTTGACGCCGTGCTAATGGATCTGACTCTGCCAGACATGAGAGCAGCCCAGGTAGTAGATATCATCCGGTCCATGACCCGGCCTGATATTCCCATCATATTCCTCTCGGGGTTGCGGGATATCGCTGAAATAGCCCATGAGCTTAAAGCAACCGCCCACATTGAGAAGCCGTTCGAAACCACCGAACTCCTGAACATGCTGGAGAGCGTCCTTTGATGCCTTTATGAGTATGAGATGGGTACTTCTAAATTGCAGGCTGACCAGCAGGAAGACTAGAAGCCAGGAATTGCATCCATAGCCTTGCGAACAGCCAATTTGCTGGTTTCAGTTAATTCGGTCAGGGGGAGCCTTACCTTTGCGCTGCACTTACCCATCAGAGACAGGGCGTACTTAACAGGGACCGGATTACTCTCTACGAAGAGTGCTTTGCACAAGGGCAGGAGACTGAAATGAATCTCCCTTGCCCTCGCCATGTTGCCCATCTGGAAATGATTCCACATCTCCACCCATAACCGTGGGGCCACATGGGCAGCTACAGAGATTACCCCCACTCCGCCCACACTCCACAAGGGAAGAGCGCTGTCATCATCGCCAGAGAGCAAGGAAAAATTCTCAGGCAAACCAGCTGCTATGCGACTGCCCAGCCCCATGTTTCCCGTAGCCTCCTTCAACGCCACCACATTGTCGATGAGAGACAATTGATGAACCGTTGCCGGCTCCATCCCTACCCCGGTGCGGGATGGCACCGAGTAAAGAATGATGGGAAGTGAGGTTGATGCGGCTACTGCCTGATAGTGAGCAACCAGTCCGGCCTGGGATGGCTTGTTATAGGGTGGTGTAACTACAAGGCAACCATTGGCACCACACTGCTCTGCCTGGCCGCACAGTTCAATTGTTGTTCTGGTAGAAGACGAACCAGTGCCAGCCACCACAGGCACCCTCTTGTCCGCAGCAGCAATCACAGTCTTAAGAACCTGCTCCCTCTCTCTGCCATCCAGGCAAACACCCTCACCGGTTGTACCTAAAGGAACCAGACCATGAACACCTTCACCTATCAGCCATTCAGTCAGCGATTCCAGAGCAGCAAAATCAACCGCATCTCTTTCTGTTATGGGGGTGACCATAGCCACCCAGATTCCCTCAGGTTTAAGCATTAGATTAAGCTCCTCCCCAATGGGGGACTGGTTATTTGTTTACCCTGCTTCGATCCTGTTGCGCAGATGAGTGGGTGCTCTCTCACGCTTTCTGTCGCTCAATGGCCAACCCCAGCCCCTTGAGCTTCTTGTCAATATTTTCGTACCCCCTGTCTATCTGCTGAATGTTGTAGATGGTGCTCTGCCCCTTAGCTGCACAGGCGGCAATCAGCAAAGCCATTCCAGCCCTGATGTCAGGACTGGTAACAGTAGAGCCGTACAGTTCAGAAGGACCAACCACCACCACTCGGTGAGGGTCGCACAGAATGATCTTGGCTCCCATGCTGATCAAGGAATCCACAAAGAACATCCTCCCCTCGAACATTTTTTCAAAGAACAGCACCGTCCCATTGGCCTGCGTTGCCACTGTGATAGCGATTGACATGAGATCCGTGGGGAAAGCGGGCCATGGGGAGTCATCTATAGTAGGGATCTGATTGTGATAATCCATGCGAACATTAAGTGGTTGCCCTCCATGCACATTCAGGGTTTCACCAGCCAGAGAAGTGTTCACCCCCAACCGCTGGAACACAAGCCGGATCATGCGCAGATCGTCTGATCTCACCCCTTCGATAGAGATATCTCCACCAGTTACTGCGGCTAATCCCAGAAAGGAGCCTACTTCTAAATAGTCAGGCCCCAGAGTAAAGCTGCACCCATGGAGCGAGCTGACGCCGCTGATTATTAGAGTGGGGGTGCCGATGCCTTCAATCTGGGCCCCCATAAGATTCAGCATGCGACAGAGCCCCTGCACATGGGGCTCCATGGCCACATTCCGGAGAACGGTTACCCCCTTGGCCCGCACTGCGGTGGTGACCAAGTTTTCAGTGGCAGTAACGCTAGCCTCATCCAGGAAAATATCTGTTCCTGACAGACCTTCTGGTGGAACCTGTAGCAAATAGGAGTGGTCCACCTCCACCTTAACTCCCAGGTGGGCAAAACCGGCGAAGTGGGTATCAACCCTCCTGCGCCCGATCACATCACCACCGGGAGGCGGAAGGCAGACTCGACCAGCCCTTGAAACCATGGGACCAGCGAGCAGGATTGATGCCCTGATGCGGCTGCACAAATCCCGATCTAGTTCGGTCTCGGTTATCTCCACAGCCTTGATCCTGACCGAGTTGGGACCGGACCACTCCACCTCAGCTCCCACCGAGGCTACCAATGCCATCATCGCTTCCACATCCCTGATCCGGGGAACATTCTTCAGATGAACTTCCTGGTCTGTCAACAGACAGGCAGCCAAACAGGGCAGGGCTTCGTTCTTGTTCCCTCCCGGTCGCACCACGCCGCGGGCAGGCAAGCCGCCTTCAATTATGAAACTTTCCATACTCTGCCTCTCTCAATTTTATAGTCGTTACGACGCAGTCCCCCTGCCAAATCGGCCAAGATTTCTTCACCCCCGGCACCAGTAAACAGGTCACAATCGACGCCTTTGCCAATGCCAACCAGACTACGATCCGTGGTGGTCACAAAAACCTGCCCCTGTACCCCTTCCAGGTAGTTGAAAAGGAGCCGGTTCTTCTCCTCATCCAGCTCGCTGGATATATCATCAAGCAAAAACAGAGGGGGGTCATCCCAGCCGCCGCGCACCAGTTCAGCTTCAGCAATTTTCAGGGCCAAAACAAACATGCGCTGCTGACCTTGAGAACCGAACTGGCCGAGCGGACGACCGTTGATGCTCAGCTCCAGATCGTCCAGGTGGGGGCCCAGACCAGTGCTCCCGCGCCGCCAATGGCTTTCAAGCCCCTCACCTAGGGCACGCACATATGCTGCGGCCAACTCTTCTCTGACTGGACCATCTGCTCCCCCCAGCCCCCGGAACACATCATGATAACCGCTTCCTGGCAAAACCTGAACAGATTCCGCTCCCCACCGCTCAGACCGGCCCCCCCCCATACCCCCATCCCCATGGATTCTCTCTGCACAAAGCTGAGCCACAGCACTCTGATAAGAGAGCCCCACCTCCACCCCTCCCCCCCCCGATACTCTGGCCCAAATATGCTTAAACACCCGCTCCACAGAGAGGGCCCGCGCCATCCGCCGCCGAACAATCCGGGATCCATATAACGCCAAGGGTCCATCATAAGCTGAGATGGCATCCCTCTCCAGAAACCGGGGAGAATCCACCTTCAAGAGTGCGTTGCGCCTCTTCAGAGCCTGCTCAAACTTCCTCACATCGTCAAGGTGCCCCCCATCCAGATTAAAGACCGCCCGATCGAGGAACCGCCTCCTGCCCTCAGGAGCATTTCTCCCCAGGTAGATCTCCTCAGGCGTAAAAACTACCACCCTGAACCTGGACAGATAAGACCCCATGCTTGGCGCTGACTTACCATCCAGCATGGCCTTTCTGCTTCCGGGGGCCAGCTGCACTTCAACATTCTCGACCATCCTGCGGTTCTGAATTCTAGCCTTTATGACTGCGGCCTGGCTGTTAAAAGCCACCATCTCCTGGAGACGGGCGCTCCTGAATGATTTCAGCCTGGCGAGAACATAAATCCCCTCCAGCAGGTTAGTCTTCCCTTGTGCATTGTTGCCGAAAAGCACATTGAACCCTGGGGATGGTTCAAGCAGCAATGGCTCCAGATTTCTGAACTGGTTCAAGGATAGCTGGAGTATCTGCATTCGTGATAATCTACCTGTCTACTCTTTTTCTGGAGGTCCGCCAGCCAGAAAAGCCTGTACGCATTGAGCTTATGCCACCAGCCCCCCATCTCCTCCACCCTTCTCGCAGCAAAGGAAAGATGCCGGGCAAGAGCGAAGCCGGGCTATTGGTGAACTGTCTCCAGCCATATAGCATATTCGAATGCAGAATTCATCGACAAGAGCCATGGGCAGATTAAGCGACAAGGCGAAATGGAAGGCTGTGTTACAGACCTGCGGAATTACCTCTACCCATTGAAGCGCCAACCCTGTCATTCACGATCAGCCGATTGCTGACCGAGGAGACCCCAGGAACACCCAGAGTAACCAGAATAGCTCTGGCTGCAATCTGACCATTCCCTACGCTTCCATGGAGCACCACCCTGCCACTGGATACACTAACCCGCAGCAGAGAAAAACTTTTCTCAACAATTGGATCTTTTCTAAGCAAAGTGGCTACCTGCTTACCAAGGAATTCATCTGTAATGGGCGGCTCGCCCTCTCCTATTGTTGATGAGTTTACCGTGATCCTGTTTAAAACAACCACCACCCCCGGAACGTCGAGAAGCGCCTGAACCACGGCATCTCTGCTGTCGTTACCCCAAACCTCGCCTTCCACTACCAGTTCCCCCGTATCACCATCAAGCCAGATCGTAATACCCGAAGCTGACGCCACTTTTATAATTGAAGGTAAAGCCTTAGACAGAACATCACGCTCGGAAGATGAACCATTGTCCAGGGCCTTCTCCCCATCCCCAGGAGAAGATGAACAAGACGATATGCTCTGAAAAGAGCCACACCCCATACCGAGCCAAAGCAAAACTAAGGCATAAATTGACGACTTCAGTCCTCCCAACCTCAGGGTTGGAAGATTCGCTTTAAACATCACCACTCTCCCTCCCGAATCTACCGGACAAAATCTCAAAAAATCCTAATGATTACAATATGTTCGCCGAACATCGAATTGATAGTGACAGGGGAATCTCCAGATACTGAGGCATGAATTTTGCGTCTAACTCCAGATGCCCCCAGTAGAGACCAGACCCCGGTTTGGCATCAGGAAAAGGATGTTTGAGAATGAAAGCTGACGGCTGATGGCAGAAAACCCCCAACGCCCCATACCATACAAGAGCCCACTTACTTATTCACGTTCACCGCAGGTACGAGGTGACCGAGATCATGACCACAGAACAAGCAGGCCAATCAACGAAATCCAAGGCGACAACGACAGCGACGACAATAGTCGCCTACCCGAGGATTTCCAGAGTAAGGCGACAGATCAGAATTGTTCGGGAAAGACCTATCTCAGTGAAGCATTAGAAAAGGAATGGCTTCTTATGGAGCAACTTCTCCAACATGGACATCCTCCCCTGACTGCCTCTCAAGCCAATGGCAGCACCCATAGGAACAGAGAAAGAACAGTTCAGATGGTTGAGCCTGAATCACCGCCACCCATACCCAAAGGAACCAGCTCCAAGGATGGAGGTCGATTAAACTTATCAAAACTACACCCCAACCCCAACCCCAACCCCGCCTCCAAAGCGAGAGCCAGAGCCAAACGCCCGCCCTATCCCACCATCAAACCGAACCAGGAAGGTGGAGCTATGCAACTGGCCATGCTGGTCGAGGCCGCCCAGAGCTTGGAATTATTGGGACGTCGCCAAGCCGCACAAGCCAGCGCAATGAAAGAGGAGGCAGAATCCCTGCTTGAACAAGCAGCTAAGGTTAGAAACACAATCAGGCAGGCTATCGCAGCATTAAATCGACTAACCCAGGAACCCAAACAGGGACCAGGAAAATAAGCCGAGCTGATTCAGCTCGCTTATCGATCCCACATGGGTTGTGCCACGTGGAACTGTGAAACTAATCATCAGCGCTGGTAGCCGGCAAAGAGGGTATAATTCAGGTCAGGGAAGAGATTGTCCTTGTACTCCACATCGGCAAGGAACCCCTCATCTATACGGTTCTCTGCCACCATGTCGTGGAGGATCAGGAACCTTCTGATGTGATCCTCGCTCCGCTTGATGGCGTATCCCACCTGGGTGCCAGTCTTGAGAATGAATGCCCAGTCGGATGCCTGAGCCAAAAGCACTTCTCGTGCAGCCTGAGTAAGAGCCCTTTTACGCAGCCCCTCTGCCCCTGGGTTATTGCGGGCCAGGGTCTCCATCATGTCGGCGATCTGATGCAAATGACGATACAACCAGTCATTGGCACCATTGAGCCAGTGCCCCGCATAACCACCATCACCCCACGAGCTGGCAGCCAGGGAGCAAACCTGGTTGAACGGATAAGCATCCAGATAATCACCTGGAGAAGCCATAGCGATATCCTGCTGATCGTAGAAAATCTTCCGTGCCAGAAAATCGAGGAACATGGGGCCTTCATACCACCAGTGCCCATAAAGCTCAGCATCATAGGGGCAAACCACCATGGGAGCCCTGTCCATGTTGCCAGCCAGATGTTCAATCTGCTTCTGCCGGTTGAACATGAAATTACCTGCGTGCGAAGCAGCCCGCTCCCGTGCCACATCTGGATTATAAGGCTCTTTATGATCCGTGCTGCGACCAGTGATGCGGAAATACTTCAGGCCCGTATTTAACCTGATTCCATCCGGGTGAATGTAAGGCCGGATATACTCAAATTCCCGATCCCAGCCCACATCCCGATAATACTCTCGATACCAAGGATCACCAGGATAGCCCTGCTCCGCACTCCACACCTGTACAGTTGACTCCGGGTCACGACAGAAGGCAGCTACCCCGCTCTGAGTCCAGACCGGAGAATAAGGACCATAAACAGGAGGAGGACTTGCATCGAGTACAGAATGAGTATCAACAAAGAAATACTCAACTCCACATTCGGCCAGAATCTCCTCAACTCCATGCACATAGCCGCACTCAGGCAACCACATCCCACGGGGATCCGCCCCGAACCTCTTACGGTACAGGTCCACTGCGGACTTAACCTGGGCATACTGGGCATTTCGATTGACCATAAGAGGCAAGAACCCGTGGGTGCCGGCAGCGGTAATCAGCTCCACGACCCCGGCTCTCTGTAGAGCGCTGTAAGCCCCCACCAGATCCTTCCCCGCCTTCATGTATGTGGACTTCAGGGCCTCCAGCCTGTCCTTGTACATGCAGGCCAGTTGATGGAATTGGGCGGACTCTCCCTTTGTCCGCTCAACCTCCTTATGGGCAAGATTGATTGTACGATCCAGGTAACCCAGATAGCGCTCCCGAAGAAGGTGATCATCCCACATGGAGATCAGCGGTGGACTGAGTGACACCGTGAACCTGGCCTTAACATTATCTTTGGCCAGGTTTTCAAAAACCCACAAAAGAGGCAGATAGGTTTCGGTAATAGCCTCATACAGCCAGTTTTCTTCCAGATGGTAACTATGTTCCGGATGGCGCACGTATGGGAGATGGGCGTGCAGAACCATGCTCAGATAGCCTTTAGGACTCATCTATTACTTCTCCACCATGCGTGAATAGCCAAGGGGCAGTCGTTCTCTCATATCTTTAGTATCTACTTGTGAGCCGCCTGGCCTGGTCTCTTCTTCTGGGGTAATCAGCTTTCGCCTTCCATCGGCCGATTTGACCCCTTTGGCAAAGATGATTGGACCTGGCGCACCCAGCCCAGCTCGGTAAGACTCTACGACAGCTGATTGGGCCACTACCCCAAGGGAGCCATCCTGGCCTTCAAATCCTATCCGGGCGAAAAAGACAACACCCTGGGGGACATTCCTGAAATAATAACGACCTATCCAGTCACTGACATGGTCCTGCTGCAAAACAGAGCCATCCTGGGAGAGAAGTTGTACAACAGGATTCATTCCTTTGAATCCGCCTCCAAGCTTCTTGCGTGCCTCATCAGCCCCCCGGGCAGTAATCTCCCAGTAGGCAAACATGATGCCTGGCTGCTGACCCAGCAGCACTATGGTATCTTTGCCGTAACTCTGTGGCAATTGTCGATACCGCTCAATAATATCCTGCGCCATTTAGCTGCCTCCTCATGGATGGTCCTGGCTCTATGCGTCCCGAAAGCTGATTTCATGAATGGAGCACCCTGTCTTCAATACGTCTGTGTTCACATTTGAGTGCGATGCGGAAGGGCATCAGTCAAGCCCTGGTGATTAAGTTGTTACCTTGATGGATGCTGCGGTAGAGAACAAGAATGGTTTCACACACCAACCTGTTGATCCAATTCGCAACACTGCCATGATACCCGGTCCGGTGGCCCAGCACGCCTCCCTCAAGGAGACCACGCCCGCATTCGCAGACAAACCCGACCAACGAGCGAATATACATTGTAACAATAAATCGCCCCAGGACAAGCTGTTGAAGATAATTTCCTCAAATCATTAAATTTCTTTTTTACACACCATGAATTAAATCAATCCCACAAGTTCATTTTTCATAGTGAATTCAACCGATTACGTTAGAACGTCTCGGCAGGATAGGAAGCAGCAAACCATTCTGTCCTTTTTGATTCACCCTTATCACCAACGACTCCGCCTGCCTGTGTACCCATGCCCCATTGACACCCACAATCCCGGTGAGCAGTTAGCTTGATAAAACATCTACCTGAACAATGCCCGCTCCCTGAAAAAGGGGCCTCACATCCAGAGAACAGGAGCCCAAATGGCAGAAAAAGAAAAATCTCACCCAGACACTTCAAGAATCCACAACAGAGAAAAGATCAGCGATCCCGGCTATATGAGTGATCCAGACTTGGAACCAGATCCCGAGGTCACAGGACCGGTGGATGAATTCCACATCCCACCATCACAGGGGTACCCAAGCAACGTAGATGTCATGTGGATGTGCATGCGATGCGGCTACATCTCTGAATTTGCAGATCAGCCTCCCATCGAGTGCCCGGATTGTGGTGCCCCAGGAGAGACCATGGAAGCCGTGGAAGAAGACAGGCCTGATTTTCCCTAAAAAGCCAGTATGGGATTAACGGAGGATTAAGACCTGTTAGGCTCAAAAATGGGCGCCGCCCCATCCTGCCGTATAAAATGCTGACAATCACTCCTAACTGGGTAATATGATTCGTATCTGGACATTTCAGACAGCAACGGCCAGAATCATTCGCTGAACCTGTATGGAGGACCATTGCAATCCCATCTGAACGGGAACACCAACCTGCCCAACATAGGCAGATACAGCCTTATCAGACCCATCGGCGCTGGCGGGATGGGGGAGGTTTTTCTTGGGATTAACCGGGGAGCAGCGGGCGTAAACAAACAGGTGGTGATCAAGCGCATTCTGCCCCACCTGGCCCGCAACAGTGAGTTCCTGCACAGGTTCATTGATGAGGCTCGTCTGGTCTCACAGCTCTCCCACGGGAATATTGTCCAGGTTTACGAGATGGGAAAAGATGGAGACACCCTCTTCATTGCCATGGAGTACGTTGACGGACTGGACCTGCAGCAATTGCTGACCCTATCCTCGAAAGATCTTAATCCGCTCCCTCCCCTCCTGGCAGCCTACATGACCCGGGAAATCTGCCAGGGGCTGGATTATGCCCACAAAAAAGCTGACCAGGCAGGAGTCCCTCTTAATTTAATCCACCGGGATGTGAGCCCATCCAACATTTTAATTTCAAGAGAAGGGCTTGTTAAACTTGCTGATTTTGGAGTAGCAAGAGCCAAGGGCAGGATGTTTGGCACCATCACCGGCTCCCTCAAGGGCAAATTATGCTACATGTCTCCGGAGCAGGCTGCCGGAAATCAGATAGACTGCCGTTCAGATATCTTCTCGCTAGGCGTTGTTCTCTGGGAATCCCTGACTGGCAAAAGGCTCTTTACTGGAGATAGAGAAACAGCAATCCTCAAGAGCATCAAAGAGACCCATATACCATTCCCCGGCTCTATAATTCCCCAGATCCCTGAAAGTCTGAGCATGGTAACCATGATGGCTCTGGCAAGAAACCCAGCAGAACGTTACCAGTCAGCTCAAGCCATGGACGAGGACCTGACCGCGCTGCTGATGGGGCGCCGTGATGAAGCAGGACCAGAAGCTCTCGGCAGTTACCTGCGGAATAAGCTGGCCGAAAGATCGGCCAGAGCGGCAACAGATCTCAGGGACACCGCCCAGAACGGCGGCCATGTTGGGACTGGCGACAGGAGTGCCAACGGCGGGAGCAGGGGTAGAACTCACCAGTCAGTTCCCCACGGGCTTCCCACTCCGACCCCTATCTGCTCTCTCTGCTTCGATGATGCCTTAATGAGTCAGATAGAGCAGGCTGCCAATCCCATGCCGGGCGAGCATCCCAGCCTGCCCCGACCAACACATTTCACACCCATCCAAGGGGGATATCAAACTTCAACGCCCATGGGGGGTTATCGTCAATCGGGAGATACCGGACGCTCCACAAACCAGGGGGGTGACAGACTACACCACAGCTACCTGCAGAGGTCACGAGTAGCTTTAGTCCTGGCGCTGCTGCTCTCCTTGGGAGTATTAGCTGTCACACACATCCAGCCGTGGAGAGCTGACCCTGCCAACCATTTAAGCCCAGCGGATGGTGCTCTACCCCACACAGGAGAGGCCCCAAACGCTGTTGCTGGCTCAAGCAGAACGCCAACTGCCCCGGAAGACCCGCCAGAGATAGCCACAGGACAGAGCGAGCCTGCCCCAACAAGAAGAGTTGGGGGTCCAGATAAAATTGACACCGATGATAGAAGTGGCAGGACAACTCAGGACAATATATCTCCCCAATCCCGCAAAGGTGAGACACCATCCATGCCCCCCCAGTCACTCAAAGCATCATCAGCAGCCCCAACAGGGATAAATTCCTCCCCAAGATCATCCCCGGCTACCGCACCGGCAACCACCAGCACCAGCACCAGCTCCAGCTCCGGAAACACCACGGCCGTCGGCGCAGATACAGTGCTTGGGGATTCACCTGCACCTTCATTGGACAACAGAGCGCTTCCGGGCTACCTTAACCTGCGCATATGGCCCTGGGGGATGATCAAAATTGGTGACACGGTTCACGAGTCGCCATTGATTGAACACCCCATGCAGCCAGGCAAACACCTGCTCCAGGTGTATAACGAGAATCTCAAATTCAGCAAACGGATTACCGTAGAGATCAAGAGTGAGGAGACGGTCACAGAAGTGATTCAAGTAAACCGTACTGGAGACGATTAGCATGGACCTGTCCCTCTCCCAATCAAAAGACGAACAACAAAGCCTTTCCCAGGAAGGGGATCTCAGTTCTGCAACCCGCACGGTGCTGCGGGATGGCCTGCAAATCGCGCTACAGATGCGCTGCTACTCTCTTGCGGTTATCAACGGACCATGCAAGGGGAGGGAAGCCACCATCAGGAGCCGTATCGCCAGAATAGGTACGGATCCTTCCAGTGATCTGCACCTGGAGCAGGATGACACGGTCTCAAGGCTACACTGCCTGATTGAAGCAGATGGAATAGGCTACAGACTGAGAGACCAGGAGAGCAAAAACGGCATCATGGTTGATGGCTACCTGGTTAAAGATATCTATCTGAGGCCAGGAACCGTCTTTCAGATCGGAGATAATCTGATCCGTTTTATGCCTGGTGAAGAAGCGGAGGAGGTTCAGTTTTCCACCAGTCAGGCTTTCGGTAGTTTGCTCGGCCAAAGCCTTATGATGAGAGAGGTCTTTGCGAACCTCGAAAAAGTCTCATCCAGCGATGCAACGGTCCTTATTGAGGGTGAGAGCGGTACGGGTAAGGAGTTGGCCGCAAGGGCGATTCACGATCAGAGCAAACGGCAAAACAAGCCATTTGTGGTCTTCGACCTGTCCACCATTGCCTCCAATTTGCTGGAAACAGAGCTGTTCGGCCATGTTAAGGGAGCCTTCACCGGAGCCCTTTTCAATCACCCGGGTGCCATGGTAGCTGCCAACGGGGGCTCACTCTTTCTGGATGAGGTGGGAGATCTAGCCACTGACCTGCAACCCAGGCTCCTTCGAGCCATCGAATCCCGTACGGTCAGGCCGGTAGGGAGCACCCGGGAAGTGGGATGCAACTGCCGCATCATCGGCGCCACAAACAAGGCTTTAAGACATCTGGTCCGACAGGGTATGTTCCGGGAGGATCTTTACTGGAGGCTGGCAGTGGTAGTAATTCGTATGCCTCCTCTAAGAGAAAAGCCCGAGGATATTCCTCTGCTGATCAACCATTTTCTGCGGGATTTGGGTAAGGACCCTGCAACCCTGAGGATCTCCTACCAAACCATGAATATGATGCAAAAGTATTCATGGCCCGGGAATGTGCGTGAGCTGCGAAACTTTGTGGAGAAGGGCCACAGTGATGTCGGATGGGGCAGGCATAAACCCGGATTTTATGGACCATGCATCAACTGCCGGTTTGTGGACAGATGGCGCAAGAGGAGAAGGTGGGAGCAGTTATTCAGAGGCAGGGCAGACCATAGCTCCATCTATGCACCTGAACAACGCATCATCTGTTCTCGACAAGTCCCTGCTGACGGTTGATTACTCTGTTCCCTATAAGCCTGCCAAGGAACGTCTACTGGAAGCCTTTGAGACCGACTATTGGACTGGGTTGCTGCGCATAACCGGAGGCAATGTCTCCGAAACAGCACGCAGAGCTGGGGTGCATCGAAAAAGCGTGGAATATGCGATGAAGAAGTTGGGATTAGAGCGATAGAGGGCAATCGTATTCTTAAACAAAAAGAAGGCGGGGAAACTTCACCGCCTTCTATAAAACACCCTCTGATTATATTATCAGTAAATCTGCAAAATCAGCAGGTGATACCCAAACTAACTGCAGTGTTGCTTGAGCAGTACATGAAGTTGATCCTTCTTGGCCAGCTTCAACTTTTGAATCCGTTTCCTCTCAAGCTGCTCAACAGGGGTCAGGTAGGGTTTGCTGTCGAATGCAGCAAGCTGCTCCTCAAGAACAGCGTGCTCCCGCTTCAGCTCACTGATCAGATCACGGTCCTGTTGGGCTACAGTTACGGAGCCGGACACATTTTCCATCGCGACCTCCTTTTAATTTGATACCATTGTTAAATGGAACCACCCAGAGGGTGGTTTGTCAAGTCTGTTATGTCACAATATCCCAAACTGTTAAAAAACAGCTCAGGTTCTCACTTTCTGCTTCACCGGGGCCTGCTCAAGCCTGGCGCTATCCAAGGCAAGCGCCTCCTTCGCCAGCATTGGCTGTTCCCGTAGAATTCACTGCCGCTACCCCCGGCCACTCCATCAATGAGGAGTCCCTTGAAACAACAGGCGATTCCCGCGAAAAAATCGATATAGGGCTTGCCTTCGGTGTCGAACAGCAT
>CAYZFJ010000006.1:30369-36263 GCA_964477705.1 uncultured Myxococcia bacterium
GCGATTCCAGCGAAAAAATCCTTACTCTGAGCCTACCGGATGCCAACCCACCCTTCCTCTCGCTGTCGGAAGCACAAACGGGAGCCCCTGCTGACTGGTCCGCGGCATCCAGATCGGGCAGGATCTCCATCAACCCCGCAGATTCCGGGAGAGAAAATCGACGAGGACCAGCACTGCCTGGATTGATCAGAAATGGACCATCAGCTGACCGTCTCCCTACAAAGGGACGATGGCTATGCCCATAAATCACATTTGTATTGGGACTTAATTTCACAGGCAGGCGGTAGAGGTGTTCCAGTTGATGCAACAAGACGATCTCCAGGCCTCCAATCCTTATCTTCCGCCATTGAGGGAGTGTGTCGCCTGCCCAATAATCCGTATTGCCCTTTACAGCCAGCACGGGAGCAATCACGCTCAGTTCATCCAGCACATCAGAGGACCCCACATCACCGGCATGGAGAATCAGGCCAACACTATTGTTACGAGACCAGTTGGTGAACAATCGACCATCAACCCTGCCATGGGTATCAGAAATCAACCCTATACGCTCACCCCCCCAATCAAGCTCACTGGCCCAACCGGCTCCATTGCAATCCAGTTGACCGGGGCTTTCTTCCGCCTGATTTTTCACATCGCTCAAAAACCGATCTCCCGTCTGTTGACTTCAAAAACCATATCAGGAAATATACCAACGACAAATTAATAAGGATTATTTATTTTCCCAGTAAAAATACGGGCTTAATAAGCTAAGGTTGCTGATTTGGGAATATACGGAGAGTTTTCCGGCTTTTGCCACTCATGGGTGGAGGATAGAATTGGATTATTTTTTTCCCAGCATTGCAGACACACCTACAAGCTCATTCCAAATGGTGCCATAAATGATTTTGAAATTTCCCAACATTATCAAAACCACAAAAGCATGTGTTCGGGCGGGCGGCTCAGCTCTTCTGACCACATTCATCATCTTCTCATGTGTGCCTGTCCTCTGGACTATGCAGGGATGCAGGGGCGACAGCAGCCACAGCAACAGGGGGGGCAAAGAACATACAGAGAAGAGCTCACCCGCTCCTCAGGTGAATGCGACTCTCTACTATATGTCCAAATGCCCCTATGGCCAAGAGGCCCTCTCCGCTCTTCGAGACGCCAAGGCTCACCTGGATGGGACCATCAAGCTCAACCTGAACTTGGACTATGTGGGACTGGAGAAGCAGGACGGGACCATGGTGTCCCTTAATGGAGCCGGCGAGGTCAGCGGCAATCAAGCCCAGCTCTGCGCCAGAGAACAGGGCGCAAACTATCTGGACAAATTCTTGGCATGCCAACAACAGAATTTGAGAGAGATCCCAGGCAACACAGACTCGTGCGTCACCCAATCAAACCTGAACAGGCAGATCTTCACCCAGTGCCTGAATTCAGAGAAAAGTCTAGAGCTGCTGAGGGATAGCTACCGGCGGACCAGCGACCGGGGTATAACAGCCGGCCCCACTATCACCATCGGCAACAAGATTTACAGTGGCAAGTATGACCCCCAGGAGCTGATTGACGTCATCTGCCAGGGGCCTGCCTGGGAGACTCTCCCCGCAGCCTGTAAAAACAGCTTCGAAAAAAGCCCAAACAGCAGCGACGCCACCAGAGTGATTCTGATCACTGACAAGCGATGCCGCACCTGTAATCCTCAAGCTATCATCAAGAGTGCGGGGCTCGATCAGTTCAATCTCAAACAGGAAGTCCTTGATTACAACCAGTCTCCCCTGGCACGGGAGCTTCTGGTAAAGACGGGGCACAAACTCCTGCCAGTGGTCCTCTTTGACCAAGCGGTAGAAAACAACGCCCCCTTGTTCCAAAAAATCGGGCGGCAGCTTGAGCCCCGGGCAGACTACCGCTCACTCCGAATAAGCGCTCGGTTCAATCCGACCGCAGAGATATGTGACAATGACCAAGACGACACAGGCAACGGTCTTGTGGATTGCAAAGATCCATCCTGCACCGACACCCTGCCTTGTCGACCCGAAGCGCTAGGCCGACTGGACCTGTTCCTCACGGGAAATCAGGCAGGGCAGGGAAACCAGCTTGCCATAGAGGCCTTACAGCATCTGATAGAGAGATTCGGCGACAAACTGCACTACTCAGTCAGGTTGCTGGCTCCCTACAAAGCATCAGAGCTTGTAGATGTCGGCAAGAAAAAAGACATCGAGGACCTGTTGGTGAATACCTGCGCAACCTTATCTCAGCGTATGGGTACTAGTGAACTTGTTTCATTTCTTCAGTGCTACAACAGTGGGGGCAACAGACCAGACACATGGGAAAAATGTGCCGAACTCGCTGGACTTGACGCCGGTGTAATTAGCCGCTGTGTAGCTGGCGGAGACGGCATTAAGATGCTTACTGCCCAGAACGTACTGGCAGAAAAACTAGGACTGGAAAACACGCCTGCCTGGTTGATCAACAACCGCCATATATCTGGAGCCTTGACTCCTAACGGGATACAGACAGAGATCTGCCAGCACAATAAAAACCTTGCCGGCTGTGAAACGCCCCTTGAAGCAGAGTCTGGTCACGTCCACGGCCCCAACTGCAATCACTGATTGCAGCATACCTTGTTCCACAGCAAAGATAATTGATCTGAGCGGTAAAATTGGCAGGAGACAGAATGAAAAACCTCTCAATGCCTTATCTGGCCCCTTTCAACGATCCCGATGGTATTGCTGACCTGATTTGCCACACCCTGAACGAGCTGACAGTGGACGAACTGTCCAGAAAAAAAGTCGCAGACTGGGATACTCTGGGGGCATATCAGCAGGGACTCCTTAGCCAGCTCAATTCGCCTCAGATTGGCCTTCATCTTGCGCTGATTCCCTCTCAATATGGGGGGCTGGGTCTGACTCTCCAGCAACTGATCAAGGTGACATGGAAACTGGCCTCCATCGATCTGGCGCTGGCCACCACCTACATGGCATCCCTGCTGGGATTAGGTCCAATAATCATGGGAGGGAATGACAAGCAGAGAGAGTACTGGCTCTCCAGAGTGGCGGAGGAGGGGTTAACAGGCGCCCTGGCGGCAACCGAGCCGGATTCGGGCAGTAACCTGGCCGCAATCACCACCAAGGCCGAGCCCTGCACAAACAAAGAGGGGGAACAGGGTTACCTGCTCAACGGAGCCAAGCAATTTATCAGCAATGGAAGTTTGGCAGATTTCTACCTGGTTTTAGCCAGTACACCCCTGGGGCCATCCATGTTTGCCGTCTGGTCTGACACACCAGGTTTGGAGTTCGGGCTTCCAGAGAACAAACTGGGGATAAGAGCCAGCACCACCTCCAGCATCTCCTTCAGCCAAGTATTTCTTCCTGGATCCTCTCTTGTAGGAGATGAGGGAGCTGGGCTTGAGCTGATCCAGGGCGTTTTTGCCCAAAGCAGAATCCTCACCGGAGCCCTTGCCCTGGGAGCTGCAGAACAGGCGATAACGACTGCACTGGATTTTGCTGCAACCCGCAAGAGCGGGAACACCCCTCTTTTGCAAAAGCAGGGTTACATTAACAAGCTGTTGGTAGAGAGCGCAGTTGAGCTGCTGGCATGCCAGAGCTATCTATTGAGCACTGCCTCCCGGTTTCCAGACCTCTCCCAATCTGACCAATGGATCGCAGCAGCAGGAGCAAAACTCCTGTGTACCGAGACAGGATTCAAGATCGTAAATCGCTCCTTGCAGGCAATGGGTGGATACGGTTACATGCGGGATTACGGCGTTGAAAAGATCCTGAGGGACTCCAGGATTCTCACCATCTACGAGGGCACCAGCGAAATCCTGCAGAACATGGTGGCTGCAGGGGGCATCAGATCCTATCTTAAGACCAGCCGGCGCAGCACCTCGGAACAGGCAGACGACCTGCTAGAACGGCTGGCATCTGTCGGTCCTGACATATCCCCGAAAGCATCAGACAGTGTGCGCTGGACTGCCGAAACCCTGCACCTCAACAGAGAATCTCTCAAGGCCACCCATACTAACCGGCTGACCAGAAATCAGCACCTCCTCTTTGCCCTGGCAGACTCCATGGTCTTAGCAGAGGCATCAGAAGCCCTGTGCGATTACCTACTAAAAAAATATGAGGCCGCTCCTTCTGGCTCGCCCCAGTCAACTCCCCCTCAAAAGCCGCTCAGCCCGACCATAGCTACCGGGTTCCCATGGAAGACGGAGGCTTGTTGTGCAAGGATTTTTGCCAGAAGCGCTCTCATGGAGGCCATGAAAGCCAGGGCTATGGTGCTCGGTTTTGGAGAAAAGGCCCACCAAGAAAAGAAAACTGACAGAGGCAGCGACTTCACAGAGTTGAACGGAACCCACTGCGCCCTTTTTGTGGAAAAAATCTCTATACAGGTATCCGATTTAGACCTTGCCAGTAACCTTTGGACCGAATGGTTGGAAGATTATGATATGGTAGCCAATGGAATCTTCCAGCATTACAGCGAGCATTGGTGATGGAATTATCAGACCGCAAATCAATAGCCAGACCCTACCCAATCCTGGTTGTGGATGATGAACAGGGAAATCTGGACACATTCAGGTTCTGCTTCAGGCGGGATTTCACCATTCTCTGCACCCAGAGCCCCCAGGAAGCCCTGGACATCCTCAAAACTAATACCGTTGCAGTGCTGGTAGTCGATCAGAGGATGCCAGGCATGACCGGAATGGAGTTGCTCCAGAAAACCGCAGAGGACCCTGAGCACAGTGCTGTCGGCATAATCATCACTGCTTACACGGACGTGGATCTGCTCGTGGATGCCATCAACTCCGGACAGGTTTACCGCTACGTGAGCAAACCATGGAATGCTGCCGAATTGCGGTCAATCCTGCTCCAGGCATACGAAACATTTACACTGAGGCGTGAGAACCGCCAGCTAATCGAGAAGCTCAATGAGGTTAATCGCTATTTAGAGGGAGAGGTGCGTCAGCATGCTTCTCCCGACGACCTGCTGGGCAACTCGGAGGCGATGCAGGCCATTAAGAACACCATCGAGAGGGTAGCGCCCACACAGAGCACAGTTCTGATCCGGGGTGAGAGTGGGACCGGCAAAGAGCTGGTGGCCAGAGCCATACACGAGCAGAGCACGCGGGCCGCTGGCCCATTCATCAAGGTGTCCTGTGCTGCTCTATCGCCAGGCATCCTGGAAAGTGAACTGTTTGGCCATGAGAAGGGGGCCTTTACCGGTGCCCATGTACGCAAACTGGGCCGTTTTGAACTTGCCGACAAGGGGACTATTTTCCTTGATGAGGTGGGAGATACCCCAATTGAGCTTCAGGCTAAGCTGCTGCGAGTGCTCCAGGAAAGGGAATTCGAACGGGTTGGAGGAACAAGCACCATTGGGGTTGATGTGAGGGTCATCTCGGCTACCAATCGGAACCTGGAAGAACTAATCGACCAACAGAAGTTAAGGGAAGATTTATATTACAGGTTAAATGTGTTTCCTATCCCGCTCCCCCCTCTTCGCCAGCGAAGAGAAGATATCCCCTGCCTATCAAGCCATTTCCTGAAACATTTTGCCAAGGGGAACCCCAGGGCACCCAGAGCTTTGACCAGAACAGCCATGGATATTCTCCAATCATACCATTGGCCGGGAAACGTTAGGGAGCTGATGAATGTCCTGGAAAGGACGGTCATTCTGGCGGATGGAGATACCATAGATGGGGAGCTGCTTCTGTCGTTCCTGTGGCGTAAAGCGCCTGAAGAGTTGCTACCAGAGCAGGATCTCGGGGGTTGGCCAGAACAGGTTATTCCCAATAGCGACAACGATACTTCACCTCGGGAAAAATCTGGAACGC
Source organism: uncultured Myxococcia bacterium (assembly GCA_964477705.1). Taxonomy (GTDB): domain Bacteria; phylum Myxococcota_A; class JAVEVO01; order JAVEVO01; family CAYZFJ01; genus CAYZFJ01. Next base: position 36,179 of record CAYZFJ010000006.1, read on the forward strand.
CCTTTTATCAGCCAGCGGACCAGTTGGGGTCTGGACCAGACACAAACCCCGCCGGGAAGGGGGGGGGCAATCTGGTCGACATTCT
>CAYZFJ010000006.1:36273-43000 GCA_964477705.1 uncultured Myxococcia bacterium
CTCCGTAGAGAAACAGGAGCTACAGAAAGTCCTGACCATTTGTGGAGGCTCCAAAGCCAAAGCCGCCCGCATGTTGGGAATAGGGAGAACTACCCTATATTATCGGCTGAAAAAATACGGTCTCGAAGACTGATACCCCCACAAAAAAGAGAACACCCGACCACCTAGGGGACAACCGTTGCACGTGAAACTCAAATACGTTAGATATCCCCAAATCTCCCCCCCCCTAACACCTGTAGGTGCACGGCATGTCACGCCCTTCGTCAGCGGTGTACTCAATCTATACTGCTTCCCTGAACCCTCAAACCCTCCGGTTGGATTTGCCGGCTGGAAGCCGGCGCTACCAGTGACACCAGCCCGATGCTTGACCCCTTTCCATTATTGTGGATTAAACAATCGTTAGCAGGGTTTTATTATTGTAAACTTTGCTTACCGAATATTGAGCATTGTTGACAAATGTACAGGTTTAAGATAATTCGATAAATTAGGTTCAGAGAGAGGAGCCTAAAATGAACTTAGAAAAGTTCGCTAATCTCTATCTTCAAAATCCTCAGCAAGCCCTTAAGCAACTAAATGGGGCTACGGCAGAACGTAAATCAGCAAAGCAACTTATCTGGGATTTTGAAAAGCGATACGAGATGAAGTCCAGCGAGATGGAGACCCGCATACAATCTGGGGGAATGCCAGAAACCCACGAAATCTGCCAGTGGCTCTCTGCCCTCCACACTTTGAGGGCAACTGAATATCTTGAAGCGCAATAAACACGACTGGAACGACTTAGAAACTCATATGACAATCTTTCTTGCTTGGCTTGAAAGATTGCGATGGTTTGTGGAGCACCACGATCTGCTAACCACCAAGCTTAGCAGTGATAAACTCAAAATTAGCGGTCTTCTTAAGTGCCGGGGCGGGTACACTATCGCAGTAAATAAGTTTCTTGAGCTGGACGAAGCCGAAAACGGCAAGACCTACGCCCGCACCTACTCCTATTCATATCATTGTGAAAAAGATGGATGCCCCATCCTTCGGTATGATGATTCTCAGCATTACCCAGATCATCCCGATAAACACCATAAGCACAACTTTGATGATTGCGGCCATGGAACAGTTATCTGGGTTGGAGAAGACAATTGGCCACACCTCAGTCAAGTTGTGGAGGAAGTTGCATACATGTATGAAGCAAACCTCTCAAAAGCTGAATCTGTGACGGACAGCAACTAGTAGGTAGTTCGCTCCCTCTTGTGCTGTGGACCCCCATTGAATGCCCACTTGGAATGAGTTCCTGATGAAGATTGTTGCAGGCCTAGTGCCAAACAGGATCCTGACAAGTCCCAATCACTAAATATTATTGCAGAAAGGAGCAATTGCTAATATTCATGGAATTTGTAAGAATTCAAACTCAGAATTCGGACATATTTATGTGTCGGAGAAGGAGGCGTGACTATGAAGGATAAAGCTGACATCGAGAGATACCTCCTGGAGATGGAGATGCCCTTCGAAGAGCTTGACGACGGCATCTGGCTTCTCAATGACAAGAACGATAACCTGGAAAACATGTTAATAAGCTGGGCTCCTCCCATCGTCATATTCCGGGTTAAGCTGATGGATTTACCTGAGGGAGATAACACAGGGCTGATGCACAAGCTCCTTCAACTGAACGCCACCGATATGGTGTCCGGAGCATATGGCATCGAGGATAATTCGGTGGTAGCTATCGACACCCTTCAGGCAGAAAACATGGACCTGAACGAATTCAAGGCGTCCATTGAGAGCATTGCCCTCAGCATCAGAGAGCATTACCCAGTCCTGTCCGCCTTCAGAAGAGGACACAGGCAGTAGCAAGCATACAGACTTGTACAACAGATAAACCAACAGGAACAACCCAATCCCCGACGGGATTTAACAGCAGGAATTATCATCATGAGCATATTCGGACGCTTGAAGACCCTCCTGAAGTCCAATGTGAACGACATGATTACCAAGGCAGAGGATCCCCAGAAGATCCTCAACCAACTGGTCTTGGACATGCAGACCCAGCTTGTTGAAGCAAAGAAGCAAGTTGCCCAGGCTATAGCCGACGAAAGAAGGCTTGCAAAAGACCTGGAAAAAGAGAGAACCAGCGCGGCAGACTGGGAGAAGAGGGCCATACAAGCCGTAGGGGCCGGAAGGGACGACCTTGCCAAAGAGGCACTCAGCCGCAAGGCTCAGAGTGACAAAATCGTACAGGACTACCAGACCCAGCTTGAAGCCCAGAGCAAGGCCACCGAGCAGTTACGGGTCTCCCTCAACCAACTGCAGAGCAAGATAGACGAGGCACAGCGCAAGAAAAATCTGCTCATCGCCAGAGCCAAGCGAGCGGAAGCCCAGAAGAAAATCCAGGCAACCATGCAGGGATTCTCAGACACGTCCGCTTTTGACTCCTTCGATCGGATGGAAGCAAAGGTAGACCAGCTGGAGGCAGAGTCGGAGGCACAAGCCTTATTGGCTGGCGAACTAGGCGATGCCAAGCTGATCTCCGAGATCCAGCAACTGGGCCCAGGAGAGACATCCTCAGACGAGTATGCACTTCTTGAGTTAAAGTCCAAGATGGGACTGCTCGGTGATGGAGCAAAACCTGCTATTCCTCTCCCCCTGCCCGAAGATGGCACCAACAACTGATTCAATTTTAAGAATTGCAGCACCAAACGGGAACACACTGAACTTATCAGGGTTCAACGGGGACTAGCTCTGGCTGGGATTTAGCCAGTTCCATGGCCAACCCTACATATAGCTCGCTCGATCCCTTCAACATCTCCAATTCCAAATCACTAACCTGCCTCTTAACTTTTCCCGGAATACCAACAACCAGCGATCTGGGGGGAATTACTGTACCCGGGCTCACCACCGCTCCAGCCCCTATGATAGACTCCCTGCCCACCACGGCTCCATCAAGGACAATGGATCCCATTCCAATCAGACACCCATCTTCCACAACACAGCCATGGAGCAGAGCCTTATGACCGACAGTAACACCAGCACCAACCCTGCAGGGGAGGTCATGTGCCACATGAATCACAGCCCCATCCTGGATATTAGTCCTGGCTCCTACGCTCACCGGAGCCAGGTCCGCACGGATGACAACCCCAGGAAACACATTCACTCCTCTATCAAGAGTAACATCACCAATCAGACACACACCAGGAAGGATAATCACCTCTTTATTAACCTGAGGTCGGCTCTCTCCAAATGGGATAACCATATAACTACTCTCAACTGAGATTCTACTCACAACAACAATCTCCTGACTTTTACAGCTTTTTCAATTCACGGGAGGTATCAACAATACAGGGCACACTCTCTGCAGAAGGCCAGACATGCTGTATTCTAAAAGGTCCAGCACCCCCAGCACCCCCGCCTCCTGATCTTCGACCTGATACCCAAATAGAACAGGGATGCAAACGTGGCCCCAGCAACATCAGCAGCCAAATCAGCGAACTCTACAGACCTGCCCGGGGTCCAGGACTGAAGCAGCTCATCAAAGGCTCCCCATGATGTGGCAAACAGGACAGTCACAAGAAATATCTCCTTTGGGGTGAAAAATTTGGATATGCCCCCCGTCAGAGTCCTGGTCACCAACAACCCCAGCACAGCAAATTCACCAAAGTGGATCAACTTATCCGACAACCGCACAGGCACATTCAACTCTTGCCCCGCCATGGACGAAACAACGAATATGAGACCGCAATAGAGAAAAAGTGGAAACCAATAACGGAGAAATATCCTCATTTGGAGCACCTGTCAGTTGGTATTCAGACTGTCTTCTTCGATAATTCGGATAAAAGGCTGACCCTCGTTGATAAGGAAACTGAACGTTCCTTCAATATCTTCACCGATTATCGCACCGCTTCTGCCATCCACAAAATTTAAAAGAAAGCTACCGGCAATCCTGTCGCCTCTGTCCAATCCGAAAGAAGAGAACGAGATTGTGCCTCCAGCATAAAGAGATGTGCCCAAAGAGTCCGGACAAGACGCATAAAAATATGGGGTAATGCGAATCAATGGACATTCAACAAGATCATTACCATCACCAACCGATCCTGAGTCCGCATCTGAACCTGCTCCACACCCAGCCAGACCTCGATCAATACCTCTCTGCGGATCATGTGGGTGAACGCTGAGAATAGTACCTCTTTGTTCCATAACTGTTTCTGGTTCATAAACTTGAATAAGCACTCCATCGGAAACCTCTAACCCCAGGCCTCCTTCCTGCAGTCTGATTTCAAAAATCTCTCCGTTAACCTTTTCAAGCCCCATGAAGTGAAAATCTCTGGAAAACTGCCCATCTTCGCTCTGGATGCACCCTTCAAAATTAAGGCTTCCACTCATGGTCCCAAATCCATCTGTCTTATTGCACCCGCACATTCCAAACAGAACGCAAACGATGCAGACAGGCAGAGCCGACAGTGCTCCAAGCACGTTGGTGCAAGTTAACCCGCGTTTCTGGTAATTTGTCGATTTTGAGTCTTTTATCATGTTCTCTCTGTGGTGATTACCAATTCCAGTTCCCCAATCAGTCTGGCAGACTGATCTGCAGGTTCGGATTCCTGGTTTCATGTGAAACATTGCTGCTGTGCTGCCAGCCAAACTGCTGCGCCATGCCCCTTGCCGAAATACCCTTCCATCCATCCCAGCCAAGAGGATTACGATTCACCATAATATATACACAGGACAGTAGAGGCAACTTCATCCACATGATAACCCAATGGCTCCTCCAGAACAGACTATCATCCAAATTCACCACTTCATACGCAGCATAAAACCATGGTTATCAGAAAGGAGCACGTATTTGCCTTTCTGTTTCAGTGCTATGGTAAGATGTTTTTCATTGGATCCAGGAAGGGTACGATCTAAGTCAGGGATGCGTTCAGATGAACAAGAAGGCCAAAATATTTAACAGGCTGGGAGCAATTCTGATCTTCGCATTAATGAGCTTTTGTCAGTTTTCTCCCAAAACGATAACAAGATGGTCTGCTGCGGGGTTACACAAGCAAGTTCAGGCGGCAGAGGGGGTGGGCAACGAGATGCATTCAGATTCCCTGCCCATACCCCAGATGCTGCCACAAAGCACAACTACGGAAGAGAGCCTGTTTGCCCCAGCCAGCAACCCAACGCTTCCTGGCCTTGCAGAGAGGATGGTAAAGCTGGAAAAGGAACTATCCAGAGAGGTAAGCACGGGGCTGGCGCTCAGTTTATCCACACTGCTCATTACCGCCGGGTGTGCGGTCAATACGGCATTGGCTGTCAACGATGACAACCACCAACTCTCCCCTACCATTTTATGGTCCAGCGCTGCGGTTTTTGCCTTAACTTCAGGAACAGTTCTTTCTATTGCTTCCTTCACAAAAGCCAATCTGGTGGACAATGAGATTTCGGCACTCAACCGGGAGCTGCAGTCCCTGTAAACACTAGTCCTCTCCTAATCGCAACAACCTGATGGTGCTGACCACCCCCTCTCCCAAAGGACTGCCATCTTCGATTCTACCTGCCAAATCTGCAACATCAGGTCTCTCCTTGGTAAAAACGCCAATCATCCCATAATTACCCTTTTGTGGCAGTTGGCTGAGAGGATACGCAATCCCCATCTGGCTAACCTTGGAATTCCTCTCAAGAAACTCTACTTCTCCATTTATAGAACCAGGAATAAGGGTAATCACCTGCCCTGCAGGAGTTCGCAGATAAACAGAGAGCCAGTAATCAATGCTACTCAGATTATAAGCAAATAGCAGCAATGTTGCCTGGGATGTACAATCGGGTACATCCTGCAACACCTGGCCTCCTCCCTGACCGTTCATCACACACTGGTACTGTAAACCAGCTTCCGGCTTTGTCTGCAAGTCAGAACCGGGCCTGAGTATGGCCCCTCCAGGAGCAGTTCCTGGAGGCCCGGACGACCATGGCCCTCCAATAAAAACAAGAACACCTAACACTATCAGAACCATGGTAATTATCAGGACTGGTATAGACAGCAGCTTAGAGAACCATGATGCCTTTTTTCCCGATTCAGCGCCTTCGCTCTCTGGCAACTTGAGATCCAGACCCTTCTCTTCATTTTCACTCTCAGGCTGATTCAAATTATCATCACGTCCCGAACCATCACCTTGATTCATGACATTTCTCCCTTACACACATAGGGTACCCTATCCAGGCAACCAGTTGAAAAGGCCATCTCTGCCCTGAAAAAGATGCATGTGGTGGCAATAAAGAAAAATGTTCCCCAATTATGGTCTGGCAAGGAGGATTTCTGTGATTGCTTTGAATGGACTCTCTGAGAGGGAGCTAAAAAAAAGGCGGAAAAAGATTTTCCGCCTAAAAATGGTCGGGGCGAGAGGATTTGAACCTCCGACACCACGGTCCCGAACCGTGTGCGCTACCAGGCTGCGCTACGCCCCGCGTTCATATTAATCCAGCGGCATATACAACGATACCGCTGCAATTGTCAACTCTTAACTAAATTGGCGAAATTGACTCATCCTTGGATGCTATTCCGAATAGCCCTGATGCTGGACTTATAATCACCATCTCTTGTAAATATTGCTGAACCAGCGACAAACAGGCTGGTTCCCGCCTTATGCAATAGACCAGCATTGGCAGCAGAGACACCTCCGTCAACAGCAATGATTGCCCTGGAATTAGATCTCAGTATCAGCTCTCTTATATTCTCAATCTTTGAGACAATTTTCGGAATGAA
>CAYZFJ010000006.1:43010-44913 GCA_964477705.1 uncultured Myxococcia bacterium
GCTTGACCTCCAAACCCCGGGTTTACAGTCATAATCAGAACAAGATCCAGGTCCTGGATCACATATTTCAATGTCTCTTCTGGGGTATGAGGGTTAAGGGCTACCCCGGCTTTCACTCCCAAATCATGGATGGAACCGATCGTCCTGTGAAGGTGGGTGCACGCTTCCGCATGAACAGTAATAAATGTAGCACCCGCTTGAACAAAACTCTCCAGATGACGATCAGGATCAACAATCATAAGGTGCACATCGAGAGGTAAGTCTGTCTCGTTAGACAGGGCTTTTACCACTCCTTGACCAAAGGTTATCTGCGGAACAAAGACTCCATCCATAATATCTAAATGGAGAACATCTGCCCCTGCCTCCTCCACCTTTTTCACATCCTCTGCCAGATGGGCAAAATCCGCTGACAGGATAGAAGGAGCTATCAGTACGTCTTTTCCTTTTACAAGCATTTTGTGCTCCTTAATACTTCTAAGCTTGTGCCTCAGCCAAGTAGACACATAGGAACCAGCCAAGGTCCCGCCCCTTCCTTCTCTTCGTTTCTACTTCTATACACCCGTCCGACGCAAGCATACAGCAGTGAACCCATCCGTCTGATGGAGATGAGGCCATGTTCGCACAAATCCCTCGTCTGTGATCAATGAATTCAGATCACCATTGCACCCATGAAACAGCGGTTTTTCAATATGAAATGTGGCCCCTATTTCTGAGCCCTTCAAGAAAGAGAAAACCACATCTTCTCCCTCTTCCCTGGTTATCGAACAGACCGAATAGACAAGCAAACCACCAGGCTTAACCGCATGAGCAAGATTGTTAAGCAGCTTCAACTGCATCTCGGCTGCTCTATCCACATCATCCCTGGTCCTCCGCCATTTACCCTCCGGATGCCTCCGCATGGTCCCCAGATTACTGCACGGCGCATCAAGCAATAGCCTATCCACCGACATCTCATCCAATACACCAGGAGCTGTCAAATCCGCCTGTCTAACTTCCACAGAGTAAAATCCAAGCCTCACCATGGTATCCCGCACTTGCCGGGCTTTCTTTTCCTGCAATTCCATGGAGATAACTCGGCCTTCATCATTCATCAGTTGGGCAATGTGACCTGTTTTCCCTCCCGGCCCGGAGCAAGCATCCACCACCAACTCCCCCTTCCTGGGGTCCAACATCCTTGCTACCAGCATGGAGGCCTCATCCTGAACAGTCCACTTACCAACACCAAATAAAGGATGTCCTACAGGGTTTTTAAGTCGCTTGACAATTAGAGCCTCAGGCACCCAATTCCCTCTCTCTATAGTAGCACCATCATTGGCCAGGGCAGCAGCCACATCTTCGACTGTTGTTTTAACCGTGTTAACCCGAATGGTAAACCGGGGAGGGATATTAAGAGAACAAGCCAATTCCATGGCCTGCTCATAACCTAATTGATTCAGCCATGATCGGGCCATCCATAGGGGCAGGGAACCACGAATGCTTAACGCATATACTGGATCTTTGATTGGGTCAGGGAGCAAATCTTCTGGTTTATTAAGATTCTCAAACTCTCTCAGTAGATTCCGCAACACCCCATTAACTAAACCACCCATCCGCTTACCTCGCAAAGAGGAAGCTATTTCTACAGCCTCATTAACAGCGGCATGATCAGGAACACTGTCCAAAAAAAGGATCTGAAAAAGAGCGATGCGAAGAACATTCACCAGACTCTGGTCTGTTGACTCAATACTCTTTGTAAGGAATCTACTGATATAGTAGTCAATTAGTAATCTCCATTGGAGAGTACCATAAACCATGGTGGTAATGAGAGCTGCTTCATGATGAGTGAGGTTCTTATTTTTAGATAGAACATCATCAAGAATCAGATGAGAAAAATTTTGCTTCTTCTCTATCTGACTGAGAATAT
>CAYZFJ010000007.1:0-6269 GCA_964477705.1 uncultured Myxococcia bacterium
CTGGAATTCACTGAGCATGAGGTCTGGCTTGAGGTGCGCGGCTCCTCCGCTGGCACCCACATCGGCGATGTGGTGGGCAACGTCACAGGCGATGTGACCGGTGACGTGACTGGTGATGTTACCGGGAACGTTACTGGTAACCTGACTGGCAATGTCACGGGCAACGCCGATACGGCAACCAGCACCCATGGGCTGACCGCTGCGGCAGGTGGCGATGTGCCTGTGACCTTGGCCGAGGGCAAGACCCTGAGCATCAAGGATCACCTGGGTGTCGAGGCAGCGTCGGTAAGTGAAGCGGGGGTGGTAACCGCTGCCGGCTTCAGTGGTCCTCTCACTGGCGACGTGACCGGTGCTGTCGCTGGTGATGTGACCGGGAATCTGATCGGTGATGTGACCGGCAACGCCGATACAGCCACCACCGCAAGCAAGATGCAAGCTGTCGAGGCAGCGATAACCGAACCGCCTACCCAGGGAGACATGGTTGGTGCCTTCGGGCCTGCGGCCACTGCAGGCGATGGTGCTTTCCGTAAGCTCAAGAACACCGGTGGGTCAGGTGTCACCTACATCGTCGTCAGCAATGGGGTGGACTGGGGATATGTTCAGGGTGGGCTGACCTACCCGGTTGCTGGTTGACTCTGACATGGACTGTGGATGCAATGGCTGACACGGTCTGGCCCTCATTACAGAGGGCCTTTTTACCGCAGTAGCTCAGTTGTAGAGCAGCCAGCCTAAGCCTGGCAGGACCCTGGTTCAAATCCAGGCTGTGGTACCAGCTTTTTATACCTCAAAAACAAAAAGGATGGAGGTCCAAAGTGATAAATGCAGCGAAACTAAAGGCGGCGGCGCAGGGCTTCAACGCACTGTTCAAGGAGGCGCTGGCTCAGTCGCCTGCCTCCTGGCAGCGCATCGCCATGGAGACCAGGTCAACTGGTGCCTCTGAGAAATACCTGTGGATCGATGATGTCCCTGGGCTGAAGCGGTTCGTGGGTGAACGGGTCGCCAAACAGCTCAGTGCCAACGATCTCATCATCGTCAACGAGACCTGGGAGGACACCATCGCCGTACCCAGGGCGGTGATTGAAGATGACAGCCTGGGCATCGTGCGGCCCAGGATCGTGAGCATGGGCGAGGCAGCCGGTGTGCACTACGATGAGCTCTGCTTCGGGCTGCTCTCTCGTGGTTTCACGAGCCTGGCCTATGACAAGCTCCCGTTCTATGCAGACCGTGGCAGCTACAACAACAGCTCCACTGCACCTCTTACTGGCGAGACCTATGCGCTCGCCAGGAAGAACATCCTCTCCAGGCGCAACGAGGAGGGGAGGCCCTTGGGGCTCAATCCGGATCTGCTGGTCACTGGGCCTGCCCTGGAGGCTACGGGGCGAGAGATCCTCATGGCCGAGCGGGATGCGACTGGAGCCACCAACATCTGGCGAGGCACCGCAGAGCACCTGGTGGTGCCCTGGATTGAGAGCGAGACCGAGTGGCACCTGCTCTGCACCACCAGGGCCTACAAGCCGTTGATCATGCAGATCCGGGTAGCCCCTGAGTTCGAGGCCCACGAGCAGAACTCCGAAAAAGGATTCACCAACCTGCTCTTCCACTATGGGATCTACGCCCGCCACAATGCCGGCTTCGGCCTGCCACAGCTCGCCTATGGCAGCACTGGCATAGGCTAAGCCCATGGCCCGCTACGCCCAGCCTATTGACCTCATCCGGGAGATGGGCATCACAGACATCGCCTTGCTGATGGATGATGCCATCGGTGCTGCCCCTGACCCGGACCTGCTCTCATGCATGCTGGATGAGGAGTGTGCTCTTACCCTGGAGCAGCTTCTCACCAGCAAGCAGCTCGCTACCATAGAGCGGGCGTTGGAAGACGCCTGTGACGAGGTTGACGGTTATCTCTCCAGCAGGTACGCATGCCCTCTGGTGGGCAACATACCTGGCACAGTACGACGCTGGGTACTTGCGTTAGCAAGCTGGAGGTTGTGGAGTCGGAGGGAGGCAGTGACCAGCGCTCATCCTCGCCGTATCGGCTATGAAGACGCTATTGCCCAGCTCAACGGGGTAGTAACAGGGCGGGTACGGCTCGGCATCGAGCCCTCAGCAAAGGCCCCACGCCACTTTTCGGGAGTCCTCTCCTCAGCGGACAGGGTCTTCTCGCAAAAGACCCTCAAAGGCTACTGACCATGAGCGGCTTCAGCATCTCGGTAAACGACCATGCGCTCAAGGCAGCCATCACTGCGCTGCAAAAGAACCTGGCTGACTTCTCGCCCCTGTGGCCTACCTTCGGCGAGATCATCCGCACCTCGGTAGCTGACACCTTTATGGCTGAGGGACGGCCACAGCGGTGGCCTCCCATGTCTGCTGCCGCCAGACGCAGACGTGGAGGTAATGCAAGGCAGCGTGCTGGGGCCAAGCTGCTCCAGCACACGGGCCGGTTGTTGCACTCCATCACTGTGGCTGGAGCGCCTGGCTCCATAACAGAAGGGAGTCCGATGGAGCTGGCTATCGGTACTAACCTTGAATATGCAGCGATCCATAACTTTGGAGGCATAATCGACCAGCCTGCACGCAGTGAGCTAGTAAGGCGCAAGCGTGGCTCCAAGGGGCGGTTCGTGCGTGGCACAGAGCAGGTGACAGGTTCTGGCCGGCAAGGGCGGTTCACCTTTGCCGCTCGCTCAATCACCATGCCAGCTCGACCATTCGCAGTTCTCCAATCAGCAGACCTCGATGAAATGGAGGCTACCATGGGTGAGTGGTTGCTCCGCAATGTGGGGCAGGACACATGAAAAACGCCTGGCGTGACCTAGAGGATAGCATTATCGCAGCCCTGGACGCAGGTATGGCTCCAAACGGCCCCTGGCGCTGCGTAGGGTCATATTCATCGTTGGCTGCTGACATAGTCACCCTGGGCACTAAAGGGCTCGTCCCTGCAGCTCTGGTGAGCATTGAAGCCGCCAACTGGCAGGCGTCTGACATAGGCTATGAGCGCCAGACAGAAAGTGTGCAGGTGGTCGTGGTCATTGTCTGGCGTCACCCTGCGGGCAACGCTGCCACCAGGCGTGGCACTCCTGGTCATGATGGGCTATATGCCCTCATTCACAGGGTGATCGCTGCCCTCAGCGATCTTGAGCATGACGAATGGGCCACCCTCCGACCACGACGCTACGACACCTACCGCCAGGATGCCAGTTACATGCTGGCCTCATTGATCTTTGAGACCAGCCGCCAGGCCAGCCTGGATGAGCTGCATTGCCGAACCTGGGATGACCTTACTGAACTCACCATTGGCATCGGTGATGAATCAGACACGGCAGCTACCCTAGACACAGTTATCGACCTCTCGTCCGACCTGGGCGAGGAAGAGGAGTGACACTCATGGCAAACGTACCACTGAGTACCCGTACCCCGGGGCAATATATTGGCTATGACCTGCAAGGTGCTCGTGCATCTGCTCCCCAGGTGCCCCTTCGTTGTTTGCTCATCGGCTACGGCTCCAGCAGTGGCACTGCTGCAAAAGACACACCGCACCGCCTGACTGTAGATACCCAGGCGGTTAGCTACTTTGGAGCTGGCTCAGAGCTGCACCGCATGGTGCTCGCTGCAATCGGTGTCACCCCGCACATCGAGCTGTGGGGGGCTGCTGTTACCGAGGCCGCAGCCGGAGCGGCAGCTAGCGCCACCCTCACCTTTGCGGTGGGTGATACGCCTGCCGCCGGTACTGTGGTCGTAGAGGTGGGGGCTGATATCATCACGGTGCCCTTTACTGCCACCATGACCGCAGCTGAGATCGCTGCTGCGACCGTGACGGCACTAGCCGCTAAGGCTGCTGTGTGGGTCACGGCTGCAGCCGGAGAAGGGGAGAGCACCCACGTGGTTACCCTGACCTACCGCACCAAAGGCACATCGGGCAATCTGCTGTCTCTGGCTGTGTCTATGCTGGATGGTGGCACTGTAAGTGTGACTGCTTCTGGCGCCACCCTGGCAGATGGCACTGGCGCCATGGAGATCGCCGCCCTGCTTGATGAGATCAAAGGTGAGCGATACGATCTCAAAGGTGCTTGCCTGGGATCAGACCACTGGCAAGTTCATATTTGTCGCACCCTAAGGGAGGTGATGCATGAGCACACAACTCGATCCAGATATGGCAGCCGCATTAAGAGCAATTAGAGCATATGGCTGGAAGCTCGGCAGCCTCATCATCGCCTTGGCCCTGCTCGCAGTGTTCACCATCCCAAGCTACCTCATCGGGGAATCAGAGGCCAAAAGCGAACTCCGGTACTCCTCCAGGACTGAGACTCAGACCATCAAAGAGGACCTGGCCAGAATCCAGGTCAAACTCGACTTACTAAAGGAGTCCCTCAAACGAGTCGAAGATAAGCTTGGCACAACTGGCCCTTAACCCACACCCATATGGTCAGCCCCCCAAAACAAGGACGAGCAATGCACACCCTTAAAGAGAGCCTCTACAAAGGTCGCCTCCTGGCAGCTATCCTTATAATAGTGGCCCTGGTCTTTCTGTTTGTGCGTCAAGAGACAGAGCCCACGGCCTTCATGATGAGTATCGCAGCAATCCTCACCGCATACTCCAAGATCCGAGAGATACGCCACACCAGAAAACAGCCACAAGAACCACCAGAGGACACCCCATGAGCACCATCATCATCATCGTACTGGCTACCCTGCTCCTGGGGCTCGGCGGCGGGTACGTCATCCATTGGCAACAGAGCGCTCGCAAAGAGAGGACCAAGGCGGCACTTGAGGCACGCCAGGTCATCAAACGCATTCAGACAGCTCAAACGTGGACGCAGACCCTCACAGACACTGCACAGGAGGCAAAAACCCATGCGGACACTGCTTCACCTGATACTCTCACTGACGATTACCTTAATACCCTTGACCGGCTCCACAGCAGAGGCTCCACCAGCCACCAATGAGCCACCCCGCATGATCCCCCTCCTTGCCGGCGCTCCAGCCCCTGCAGATGGCTACTGGCTATCTCCATCCACCACCGCAGACACCTACTCACACCTACGCGAACTGGAAGCCTGCCGGACGAGCCTCGACCAGTGCCGCTCAGAATTCATCGCCGCCCCTGTACCTACGGAGCCATGCCCTCCATGCCAGACCAGCACCTGGCTCACCTGGGGACTTATGGGTGGCATGGTTGGTGGGTTGCTACTGGGAGCCTGGATTGTAGGTGGGATTTAAGCAGAGAGAATCACCATGCAACTTACAGAACATTTTAGCTTGCACGAGTTTGAGTGCAAAGATGGCACCCCGGTCCCCCATAACCTCTTGGCCAACGTCCAACGCCTCGCCTCTAACCTGGAGATCCTCCGCATCCACCTGGCCTCCCCCATTACAGTGCTCTCTGGCTACCGCTCCAAGGCCCATAACGCCGCCGAGAGAGGCAAGCCCAAATCCCTCCACCTGCTCGCACTGGCCGCCGATATCCGGGTAGCAGGCTACACCCCTGAGCAGGTGGCTACCACTATCGAACAGCTTATCGTTGCTGGGGAGATGGCCCAGGGTGGGCTAGGACGCTACCACACATTCACACACTATGACTGTAGGGGTAAAAAGGCACGGTGGGACACTAGGCGAGGGTAATCAGCGGCAGGAAGGATCCTGGACGCAGTTGGCGGTATCTCCAGATTGAACACAGATGTCGAAAATTGAGCAAGATGCGCCGCCTTTGTCTAGCCATGTCTCTACTGCCTCACATGAGGAAGAAAGCCCAGTACATACCTGCTGCCCTTCAAGTCTGCGGAATCTACCATGACAAGAGTTTTCCGGGTCACATTGAGTCATATTAACAATATTCCCACATTGCGTCCCCGCAGGCTCCAGAAAGCACCCATCACAGCACTCGGTCACCTCATCGCACTCACACCTTATCCCCACACACTCCCCACGCTGACAGACGCTGGAGTGGTACCCAGGCGCATCAGAGCACTCAAACCCCTCCCTGATAGCCCTCCACGAACAGCCCTCCACCTCATCGCAAGTGGACGCCCTGCACTCAGCCGAAGGACCCTCAACATCGCAAGGACTCCGCCCCACACACTCCCCAAGCTGACACACCCCATCAACCTCACACTCCAGCCCAGTCTCACAAGCCCCAGCGTCAATAGGCATACACCCATCACAGCACTCACTCACCCTATCACAGACACACTCAGGCCCACTATCATCCCCATCCAGAAGCTCAGCATCACCCCCCCCCCACAGCCCCCCATCCCCCCCCCCCCCCCCCCAAAAAC
>CAYZFJ010000007.1:6279-44616 GCA_964477705.1 uncultured Myxococcia bacterium
CCCCATCTGACAGCCCCGTATCCCCCACATCCCCATCCAGAGACCCCACATCCTCACCCTCAGCGTCCATACCCGCAGCATCAACCACCTCATCAACCGCCATCAGCCCCACAGGCCGCCACCCAAAACATCAACAACACTCCAACACATACTCTCATCACACCCTCCATTCACAAGATGCCAATAGCGTATATGAACACAGACCCCTGTGCAAGAACTGGAAAAACAAAAACTGAAGCATTAAAACAAGAAATGAAACGGCGTTTGACTGTGTCAAACAGAGCAAAAACACCAAATACGACAGGTCCACCACGGCAAAAACGACAACCGGCTACAGCTCTGCAGGTTCTTCTGCACGGACGTGAAACGGGCCATGGTGGAAGCGTCTGCCATGAGCACAGAAGAAGCGGTGGAGGCCTTCGGAACGCAGAGCATCATCGAGCAGTTTGACTCTCTGCCCAGGGAGGACTTTGAGCAGGAGTTTTGCACCAGCTTCGTGGATGAGAGCTACAGCTATTTCAGCTATGACTTGATCTTACCAGCCACGGACGATCGGGTACATCTGGCATACGATTATGCGGACATCCCCATGCCCGAGGGGCGCATTGTGGCAGGCTTTGATGTGGGCAGGGTGCGTGACAGATCCGAACTAGCTGTGTTGGAGGAGCGTGATGGCAGGTTCATCTGTCGGCTGCTTCGTAGCTTCGACCAGATGCCCTTCTCGGAACAGGAGGGCGAACTGCGTCGATTCCTGGAGACAGTACCAGTTGCAAGGCTGTCCATTGACCGCAGTGGCATCGGCATGAACCTAGCGGAAAACTTGGCCAGGGATTATCCGCAGGTTGTACCGGAGATTTTTACTAATGAGTCGAAGGAGAGGTGGGCCACCGATTTCAAGATACTGCTCCAGCGCCGGGATGTGGAAAGTGGTCCACTTCAATGTGACTGAGCATCCGACGCTCGAGTGGATCAAACAGCAGATCCGCAATGTGTGCTTTGAGGAGCAGCCCAGGTTTCTGCTCCACGACAATGATGCCAAGTACGGTCAGTTCGGTCGCAGGAAGGAAGTGACAGGAGTCTACGGCAACGCCGAGAAGAAGGTGAGCTGCCGGTCAGCGCTGGATGCCTGGCTGGAATTGGTGATTGGCATCAAGGGACTGCCCACACCATACGGGGCGCCCAATGCGAATGCATTCAGCGAGAGGTTGGTTGGGACTCTCCGCCGAGAATGTCTGGACAAGATTATCATCTTCAGCGAGCGCCACCTGCGTCAGGTTCTGGCTGAATACATCGCCTGGTATAACCGGGGCCGGGTCCATCAAGGGCTGCAGGGCATTCCCACTCCTGACCCAGAGATTGCCAGGCGGCCAGAGCCGGACAAGGGCAAGCTGGTAGCCTTTCCGGTTCTGGGTGGCCTCCACCATGATTACCGGTTGGTGGCGTAGCCTGTCTATTTCGGCGGATGAGTCAGATAATCTGGATGCCAAGTCGAGGGAGTGTTGCGCTTCAAATCAGTGTCGAGCACCTCTGAAAATTCAACTGGTGAGCATCAGGCTTCAGATACCACCTTAAATTTCGAATATTTTTCTTACATGAGCTGAATCACAATCTGGGAGACAACAGACTTAAGGGTAAGCTGGTCAATTTGCCGCCAGATCTAATTTTTGCGGATCACGGTTTTGATTGTCGAACATCCATCACGATTCCTTCAGGTTGTCCTGACAAACAGCACCGCTCTTTGTAGTGCTCAAGATCGATTCGATTTCATGTTTTATGGCTCTCAATTCTTTACAAATGTAATGATTTGCGTTACTCTGGCTTGGAATTGTAAGGGGAGATGAGCATCCCCTGCGTAGAATGGATTAATGCGGAAATGCATGCAGAGCCGTACATTGAAGAGTTGGCCGCTCAAGGGCGATACCACTTTACTACTCAGGAAGCACTCCAGGCACTCGGTGGCACTGATATCGCCGTCAGGGCACAGTTGCGGCGCCTTAAAGAGCACGGCCGCATCGCTAGCCCATTCCGCTCATTTCACGTTATTGTTCCACCTGAATACAGGCGCCTGGGATGTCTGCCTGCCGAGCAGTTCATCGATCAACTCATGGAAATGCTTGGCGAGAGTTATTACGTGGCCCTGCTGTCGGCAGCGGAAAGATATGGAGCTGCACACCAGCGACCACAGTCATTTCATGTCATGGTTCACAGGAACAGGCCGCCGATTGAGTGCGGGCAGGTCCGCGTGGCCTTCATCGCACGCGGCGATATGGAAAAGATGCCTATCAATACATTCAATACGCCACGAGGCGTGCTCAAGTATGCCACTCCGGAGGTGACGGCGTTGGAGCTTGTGGGATACCCGAATCATGCTGGCGGATTGAGCAACATTGCCTCGGTGCTTGCAGAACTGGCTGAGTCGATAGACCCCGACGAGTTGTTGAAGGCTGCCGAGTTGTCGCCAGTGGGGTGGTCTCAACGCTTGGGCTATCTGTTGGAATTCATAGGCGAAGAGAAACTGGCAGACGAACTGGCGCCCTTCGTGGATAAGCGTGCAAGGAGCTTTATGCTATTGAGGCGTAAAGGCAAAACCACTGGAGCAGAACGCAATGCCCGCTGGAAGGTCGTTGTCAATGCAGACGTTGAGGTGGATCTATGATACCGAAGGACTTCATCACAGCATGGAAAGGTCATGCGCCTTGGCGGTTGGACGCTCATGTAGAACAAGACCTTGTCATCAGTCGGGCCATCGCGGAGATATTCAGCGTCAAGGAGATTGCTGAACGTCTGGCATTTCGTGGCGGAACAGCGCTCTATAAGCTGCATCTGCAGCCTGCTGCTCGTTATTCGGAAGACATTGACCTGGTCCAGGTACGTTCAGAGCCCATTGGTGAGGTCTTCGACCTCGTGCGCACGGTCCTGGACCCCTGGCTGGGCACACCCAAACGGATTCTCAAAGAAGGACGGTCGAACCTTCTTTACCGGTTCGACTCTGAGGACGTTCCGCCCCTGAAGATGCGATTGAAGTTGGAAATAAATTCACGAGAGTATTTTACGGAGATGGGACTGGTCCGCGTACCTTTTCGGGTTGAGAGCCGGTGGTACACAGGTGAGGCCCTGGTGACCACCTATGCTCTTGATGAGTTATTTGCCACCAAGCTCCGTGCCTTGTTCCAGCGGAAGAAAGGGCGAGACCTTTTCGATCTCTGGCTTGCCCTCAAGCAGGAAGCTGTTAATTCCGAGTTGCTTCTCAAGTGTTTCAACCGCTATATGAGCGAGGGAGGGCATGTTGTGACCCGCGCCCAGTTTGAGGCGAATCTCCATGAGAAAGCATCTGATGCCGACTTTCGTCAGGACATGCTGCCTTTGATCCGGTCAGGCATCAAGTGGGATTTCGAAGAAGCCATGGACCTCGTGCAGCAGCAGTTGATTGATTTGTTGCCGGGGGAACATTGGAAAGGCCAGGGTGCTTGAAGGAGCGAACTTGATGTTCTCTCCGTGTATGGCGACCATGAGCCGTGTTCATGATTCTCAAATCCTTTCTTGCCTCCGTCCTCATGCCGCACGTTCCCTGGTGCCGACCTGCTCTATGAGATCCCTCGCTCTGCCAACATCTCGCCGTGTACCAGCGCCAGGTGAAATGGCCACAGTTGTGCGGGGGCGACCGAGCCTTCTGGGTATGGCTCTGCTGCCACTGGCAGTGGTGGCGGTCGGCGCAGGGCAGTCGGGCTAGAGACCGTGTTGCGCTGCAATTTCCTGCGAGGATTTTCAAGTGCTCAGCGGTTTTGGGGGAAGTATCTTACCAGACGTTGTATCTTCTCCGACTCTGAAGGGTTGAAATCCTTTCGCTTCCGAGTATTATCTTTCCATCTATCAACAACATCGAGGGGAAATCCCGTGAGAGTTGCATTCGCTTTAATTGTAGGTCTCGTAATGTCTCTGTCGGTACTGCCTTCCTGTTCGGATGTGCCGATCTTCGTCCCGGCCAATCCTTGTGACCCTGAGTATGCTGGGAATGAAATCTGCCCTTCGGATATCGTCGATTCGGGGATCCATTCCGATTCCGGCCAAGGGAATGATGTCGGCATAGATGCGGGAAACGACGTGGGCACCTTTGATGGAGGCCATGACGCAGGCGAAGGCGATTCGGGTGCAGACTGTGAATGCAATTCCATTTCCACATGCTGCGATGGGTGTCATCCAATTGCTGTGGGTGAGGTCTGCGATGATTACGGGCTTCTCTGTACGGAGCAGCGATGCAGTTCCGCTGGCAGCTGCGAGCTGATTGTGGTTGACGGCTGGTGCCTGGAGGATGATGCCTGCCATAACACCCTGACGGACCCATTCCACTGCGGATCCTGCGGCAATGAGTGCAGACGTGTGGAAGTCTGTTTTGATGGTAGTTGTGTGGATGACTGTCCATCCGGCTATACAGATTGTGATGGTGGATGTTTCGATACGACTGCTGACCTTCTAAATTGTGGGTCATGTGGAAATGGATGCGACACTGGTGAGGAGTGCTTGGACGGGGCTTGTATCATCCCATGTCCGTCGGGGTTATCCGACTGCAGTGGAACGTGTGTGGATCTTTCGAGCAATCCTCTTCACTGTGGCACCTGTGACACTGAGTGCTCCCGGAGCAAGGTGTGCTCCAACGGTGACTGTGTTGATAGCTGCGAGCCAGGCTATCAGGACTGCGAAGGCGCCTGCGTCCTTCTCCACTCCAACCGACTTCATTGCGGCCAATGTGGCAATACCTGCGGGGACCATCAGGTTTGCCTTGATGGAACCTGCTCCATTGTATGTGAAGCAGGGCTGACCGATTGCGGGGGCATATGCGTGCCCCTGATGGTAGACGAGGCCAACTGCGGTGAATGTTCTCATGCCTGTTCCCAGGGAGCTTTGTGTATTGACGGCGAATGCATCACCGCTGTGACAGGTGTTTCTGTGTCACCCACCACCTTGAATATGGGCACTGGGGAAACCGCCAACCTGACTGCTACTGTCCGGCCAGCCACAGCAACCGACCAATCGGTCATATGGAACAGTTCCAGGCCATCCGTGGCGGTAGTGGATGAAAATGGAACAGTCACTGCCATCGGATCGGGCAATGCCGTAATCACTGTCGCCACCGTGGATGGTGGATTCGCTGCCACCTGTGCTGTGACAGTAACCGTGAAGGTGACGAGTGTGACCGTATCTCCCACCAGCCTTTCCCTGACATCCGGGGAGCAATCGAGGCTGACGGCGACCGTATCCCCGGCCAATGCTACCGACAAGACCTTTACATGGTCATCGTCCGTACCAGATGTAGCGACCGTAGACAGCGCCGGGAACGTGACCGCTCAGTCTGTCGGTTCTGCCATTATCCGTGTCACCACATCCGACGGGAACAAGCAGGCTCAATGTGAAGTGATCGTGGGAGCCGTGGCAGTCACGGGCATCACCATTACCCCACCTTCCATCACCCTGCTCAAGGGACAGCAGTTGCTGCTGGATGTGGTGGTTGAACCGGAAGAAGCCACGGACAAGAGGGTGACATGGAATTCCTCTAACTCAGATATTGTGTCTGTTTCATCTCAGGGCGTTATTAGTACGTTAGCCGGGGGGCAGGCTGTAATCACGGCAACAACTGTCAGCGGCAATTTTGCCGCTACCTGCCAGGTTACAGTGCGTGTACCAGTCACCAGTGTGGCAATAGAACCGGCATCACTGGTGATTCCTCCTGGGGGAACTGGTCAATTGACAGCGGTCATCGCTCCTGATGATGCAACCAGCAAGAGTGTTACCTGGTCGTCATCCAACACAGCCATTGCCACAGTCAGTGCTGAGGGACTGGTAAACGGACTGCAGGCAAGCAATGCAACAATCACTGTTTCTACAAATGATGGCCACAGAACAGCGACTGCCTCTGTAAGGGTAGGAATCCCTGTTACCGGTATTACCATAAGCCCAGGCAGCATTGATCTCATGTCTGGGGGCTCGACAACCTTGACCGCCACCATCCTGCCAGCCAACGCCACGGATAAGACCGTGACCTGGACATCATCTGCTCCGGCAGTCGCCACCGTTAATGTAGCGGGTTTGCTCACTGCGGCCAATGCTGGTACAGCGACTATCACTGCCACCACGGCTGATGGGGGGTACACCGCCACTGCATCGGTGAGAGTGGGGATACCGGTTTCTGGGGTAAGCATAAATCCAACATCCATGACAATTGAACAACTTGGAGGCACTGGCCAACTCAATGCTGTAATTGCCCCGGCCAATGCCACCAACAAGGCGGTTACCTGGACATCATCAAACTCGGCGGTGGCCACGGTGAGCACTTCTGGTCTGGTTACTGGGGTGTCCATGGGCACGACCACCATCACTGCCACCACCAGCGACGGAGGGTACGCTGCTCCCGCCACAGTTCAGGTGGGAATCTCAGTCACCGGGGTGACCGTTGCTCCGACATCGCTGTCAATCCTTCCCAGTGGTACAGGTCAATTGACAGCGACAGTGTCACCGGCCAATGCCACTAACAAGGCTGTTACCTGGTCATCCTCGAACTCGGCGATGGCCACGGTGAGCACTTTGGGTCTGGTTACTGGGGTGGCTGTAGGCAATGCTACTATTACGGCCACCACGGTTGATGGCAATCGTACCGCTACCACCTCAGTACGAGTGATCAGTATACCGACTGGATATAAACTGATTTCAGCAGGTACCTTCACCATGGGGAGCCCATCCTCTGAACTGGGGCGTTCAACCAACGAGACTCAGCATCAGGTAACGCTGACCCGCTCCTTTCTGATGAAGACAACGGAGGTGACTCAGGGTGAGTGGAAGTCCCGTATGGGCAACACCAACCCATCATATTTTCCATCGTGTGGGGACAACTGCCCTGTGGAGCAGGTGAGTTGGTACAGCGCCCTGGCATATGCCAATGCGGTGTCGGCAGCGGAGGGACTGTCGGCTTGCTATACCCTGTCCGGCTGTACCGGCTCAGCCAATGCAGGCACATCGACCGGCTGCACAGTGACGGTCACTGGTACAGGTGGTAATCCTTATAACTGCACCGGGTATCGCTTGCCCACGGAAGCGGAGTGGGAGTATGCAGCCCGGGCAGGGACAGACACGGCATTCTATACAGGTGCCCTTACTTATACGGACTGCACACTTGACGCTGCCCTTAATAGTGCGGGTTGGTATTGTGGAAATGCACAAAATACCACTCATGCTGTGGGCGGCAAAGTGGCCAATGTTTGGGGATTGTACGACATGCACGGCAATGTCTGGGAGTGGAACTGGGACTGGTATACGTCAGATATCACAGCATTCACAACCGACCCTACAGGCGCTGGCACGGGCTCGGGCCGCGTTAAGCGGGGCGGCTCCTGGGTCAATTACGCCGGGTACTGCCGGGCTGCGTACCGTAGCAGCTACTACCCCGGCTACCGCATCAACAGCATCGGTCTCCGCCTTGCCAGGTCGATGTGATTACCCTTTGCTCTTTTACCCTCTTACCCTTTGTATTTGGGCACTGGAGCGTAATGGATGGCGGTGCAGGCAAGCGGGCGGGGTGCGACAGCAAACCCCGCAAAGCTGCCGTAAGCGCCAGTAATGGAGAGGAAGTGCTGAGTTTCACTTCTTGGCGGCTCTGAGCCGTCGAGAAGTATCGGTCCAGGGCGAAGCCCTGGTCGCTCCACTTTTGCTGCACGCACATTAACGGTTGGAGACACATTGAAAGTTACTGTTCTGACTCTTCGGTTTCAGCCTGATGTGGGAGGCTTTGCTACGGATAAACTGGATGAGATGGTCGCCAGCGATGAGATTATTTCCGCTGCCGACCATCTGTTTTTTCTCGATGGGCTACCTTACCTGACACTGGTGGTGTGTCACCGGGAACGCCCACAGAACTTTATCCGCAGCACTCAAGCCCGGGAACCAAGCCGCAAAGACTGGCGGACTGGTCTTGATCCGATTGAGGCTTGTCTCTATGACGCCCTGCGCACCTGGCGTGCCGAGGAGGCTAAGAAGGAAGGAGTACCCCACTACCTGATCCTGAACAACCGCCAGATGGCCGAGGTGGCCAGTCAGCAGCCCACAACCCTGACAGCACTGCAAACTATCTCTGGAATCGGCGGATCGAAGGTCGACAAGTTTGGAAGGGACATTGTCCAGCTTGTGGCCACCATGGTGCAATCCAAAGAAGTCCTTGAATCATCGAATGTTGAGGACACTTCTCCCATGGTATCCCATGGAGGTACTGCTGCCATGATGTTGGATGATCGTCAAGCTCCCATATCCACCGAAAAAGAGGCGGTCAAGTCATGAGCGGGCAAGACCTGCCTCTTTTTGTCCACTGGACTGGCGTGCTTGCAGACATCCTCCCACGCACAGAGAAGTTTCCCAAACGAGTCGAAGATAAGCTTGGCACAACTGGCCCTTAACCCACACCCATATGGTCAGCCCCCCAAAACAAGGACGAGCAATGCACACCCTTAAAGAGAGCCTCTACAAAGGTCGCCTCCTGGCAGCTATCCTTATAATAGTGGCCCTGGTCTTTCTGTTTGTGCGTCAAGAGACAGAGCCCACGTCCTTCATGATGAGCATCGCAGCAATCCTTACTGCCTACTCCAAGATCCGGGAAATACGCCGCACCAGGAAACCTACTCAAGAACCCCCACAGGACACCCCATGAGCATCATAATCATCATTGTGCTTGCGGCATTGTTTCTGGGGCTCGGCGGTGGGTATGTCATTCATTGGCAACAGAGCGTGCGCAAAGAGAGGGCCCAGACGGCCCTTGAGACATGCCAGGTCGTCAATCGCACCCAAACAGCTCACACGTGGACGCAGACTCTTACAGACACTGCACAGGAGGCAAAAACCCATGCGGATACTGCTTCACCTGATACTCTCACTGACGATTACCTTGATGCCCTTGACCGGCTCCACAGAAGAGGCTCCACCAGCCACAAATGAGCCGCCTCGCATGATCCCCCTTCTCGCCGGTGCTCCCGCCCCAGCAGATGGCTACTGGCTCTCTCCTGCCACCACATCAAACACCTACTCACACCTGCGGGAGCTGGAAGCCTGCCGGACAACCCTCGACCTGTGTCGCTCAGAGTTCATCGCCGCCCCTGTGCCTATGGAGCCATGCCCCCCATGTCAAACCAGCACCTGGCTCACCTGGGGGCTTATGGGTGGGATGGTTGGTGGGATATTACTGGGAGCCTGGATTACCGGGGGAATTTAGACAGAGAGGATTTTCATGCAACTGACAGAGCATTTCACCTTGGATGAATTCGACTGCAAAGACGGCACCCCAGTCCCCGAGAACCTATTAGCCAACGTCCAACGCCTCGCCGTTAACCTGGAGATCCTCCGCACCCACCTGGCCGCTCCCATTACACTGATATCTGGCTACCGAACCAAGGCTCATAATGCCGCCGAGAGAGGCAAGCCCAAATCACTCCACCTGGTTGCACTGGCAGCCGACATCCGGGTAGCAGGCTATACGCCTGACCATGTGGCTACAACTATTGAGCAGCTTATCAAGTCTGGGAAGATGACGCAGGGAGGGTTAGGGCGCTACCACACATTCACACACTATGATTGCAGGGGTAAAAGGGCACGGTGGGACACGAGGAAGGGGTAATCAGCGGCAGGAAGGATCCTCGACACAGTTAGCGGTATCCATGAACTGAACACAGATATCGATAGTTGAACAAGATGCGCCGCCTTTATCTACCCATGTCTCCACTGCCTCACATGTGGAAGAAAGCCCGGTACATACCTGCTGCCCTTCAAGTCTGCGGAATGTACCAGGACAAGAGTTTTCCGGGTCACATTGAGTCATTTCAACAATATTCCCACAGGGCGTTCCAGCGAGTTGCAGGAAGCACCCATCGCAGCACTCTGTGATTTCATCGCACTCACACCTGGTACCCACACATAGCCCATGCTGGCAGTTGCTTGAATGGTACCCTGCCTCATCAGAGCATTCAAACTCCTCCCTGATTGCCCTCCATGAACACCCCTCAACCTCATCACAGGTCGATTCCCTACACTCAGCCGAAAGACTATCAACTAGACAGGGATTGCTTCCATGGCATGTGCCGTCGGCCTGGCAGACCCCGTCAACCTCACACTCCAGCCCTGTCTCACAGGGCAATCCGGCAGCACCAGCTCTGAGCATGCACCCATCACAGCACTCATTCGCCTCATCACAGATGCACTCTGGACCTGCATCACCACCCATGGAATCTGCCCCATCAACCAGGCCGGTATCCTCGATGCCCGTCGCATCCAGTCCCTCATCGGCTGGCACATACACCTCAGCAGACCCACAGGCAGCCACCAGCAACGTAAGCACCCCAATACACACTTTCATAACAACCTCCATTTACTGTTCCTCGATAGCGTATACAATTACAGGGCACGCTGCAAGACCTGCAAAAAGGATTAATCTGAGTGGCAAATATGGAGAAATGAAACGGCGTTTGATAGAGTCAAACGTTCAGAGTTTGCAAAATACGACAGTTTCACCCCCGCAAAAATGACAGCTAGCAACACCCCCTGATCATGCTGGTCACCGCCCCACGGCTGTCACTGTACTGATGCTTTGGGGTTATTGGTTGTAACCATAAATTTTTCCGGTTTTGTGAATATTTCTATTGCCTATTGGTCAATAGCCTCTTTTAATCTCGAATCAATCACTCATCTTTTTACCTATTTCCATGGCCCGAATCTCCTTGGGGGACGAGCCCGTTCGAAACATTGTGTATTTGCGTTGCAGACAGGGTGAATTCATGGCAATTTGATTTTGCCATGTTGTCTCATCACATTGCATTGAGGAAGGAGAAGACATGAAGGAGCCGAGATACGGAATTACAATTGCCATGTGGACAGTGTTGCTTACAACGCTGCCAGTATTGGCGGCGTACGGAGATTGCACCAAAGATACTGAATGCAAAGGTGACAGAATCTGTGTGGATGGCAGGTGTGCCGATTCAAAGCCCAATGCCGGGGAGGCTGAGAAGACTGGCAAGAAGTATCCAAGGATTTTCAAGCCGATCAAGATGGGTGGAGGGGCGCAGGGTGCAAAAGTAGATACGGCGGCAACTGAAGCAGCAGCAGCGGCAGATCAATCCGCAACCGCTGAGTCCCTTGCAGAGTTTGTTGTGTGGGATGCCTATGCAGTCAACAACACAGTCTATGCCCGCGCCCCCAAAAATCTTGTGAAGGGAGAGTATGTATTTTTTGATGCTGCAGGAGAGCAAGCTCAAGCTAAAGTAGGTATCGGTAAGGTTCGGCCGTTGCCTGAGACAGCCCAAGAACGATTAATCTGTCTGGTGGAACCTGATCCGACAGAAAAAGATATGCTCATGAAGTTCTCATTCACTCAGTCTTCATTAAAAGGCCCTGTCCTTGGTCTCCCTCTCGAAAAATATAAACCTGGTCAGGTGGTCAAGCTGAAATGGCAACTCTCCTGGGCCGGTGATGAACCTCTTCAGAAAGCAAAGGGGGTTGTAAAAACCATAGACCTTCAAAGCAAAAAGGTCTTAAAAACCATACCAATTGCTAAAATTGATCCGGGATTTGTATCACCACATCCTGATTCTTCTGGAGCGGAGCATAACTGGCAAACCCGTGAGCCTGATGAGAAGATGCCCCTGGGGATCTCTGACCAGTCTGGAGCATTGCTATTTCGTTACTCTGACAGCATGAGATTTGAGTCTGGGGCATGTTTCGGCAAGGACTGTTACTCCTGCTCCACCTGACCTTCCAGCACTTGTTGGGGCACAGCATGCATGGGAAGTGGTCAGTTATCAGTGGGAAGTGGTCAGTGGGAAGTGGTCAGTGGGAAGTGGTCAGTGGGAAGTGGTCAGTGGGCAGGGGCGAGCGGCGCTCGCCCGTAATGAAGAGTATGCCCCACCCCATACCTCCCTCCCAACGCCTGTACGGGCACGGCATGTGGGATGTGTGTTCTGTTAAGCTTCAACTCCATACAACCAAGCCCTCAAGCGCCCCATTACGTTTAGGCCTGGTGCCACACCTCCCACTCTCCCAATATCTCCCTCCCAACGCCTGTACGGGCACGGCATGCATGGGAAGTGTGCAGTAATCAGTGTGCAGGGGCGAGCAACCCTCGCCTTCCCTCCCAACGCCTGTACGGGCACGGCATGCCGTGCCCTTCGTCAGCGGTGCACCCAACCTGCCGGTACCCGCAAAGCCAAGAACCAGGCTCTCTCTCCTCTCTGGTTACTCACTGGCCGTTGACGTAAGAACCAATCTTATTTGTCTTGGGAGGAAAATCAATGATTGACCTGATGCTGGAATGTGGGTTAATCGTAATGATCCATTCACATATTGCTTAGAGGAGTTAATCGAGCCAGACCGACACCAAGTGACGCACATGCAGCAGCGGTTTAATGCCAGGCATGATGTGGATAAGTTGAACTTTTGACGGAGGACAAAGCGAGATGACCGAATTAAAAGGTAAAAGCTTCAAATATGTAAATGACGAATTCTACGATGGAGCTATGAGGGCTTTGAAAGCTGGTGAGGAGTTCACAGTTGAGTTCGATTTCCACATCAGCTCTCGCATTGGTCAGGAATTTCCGGTGTCCTTCTGTTGTGGTGAGTTGGTCGGGGATGAGCCCGAGTTTCTACAAAGCTATCTGTCCAATAAATTCAAAGAATTGATGGCCGAAGCAGCCAAAGCCGGTTATGATGTATTCTTTCGGCATCATGTCTGGTATTTCGCCGATTTTTGCCAACACCAAGACTGATAAGAGGTTCCCCCCGGTTGGAAGTATTGATGTCATCTATTCCTTCTCCTGAGTTGTTTTTCACACCCAGTTTGCCAACTATCCTCTATGAAGATCGTCATTTGTTAGTGGTTGATAAACCGCCCGGGCTAGCTGTGCATCCCAGTCCAAAGCATCGGAATGGCACTTTGGTGGATTTGTTGCGCCAGAGACAGTATGCGCAGCGGGAGCAGATGGCTGATGCTGGTGGGGGTGGTGCGCAGTGGCAAGGGTTAGGGGAAGAGCAAGGGCAGCAGAGCCACCGGATACAGGGAGGGAGCAGAGGACCTGGACTCGGAAATGGGGCGTACCGGCACTATATGGGAGCTGGAGGAGAGGTGTTATCCCTGGTTCACCGCATCGACAGAGAGACCTCTGGCATTGTTGTGTGTGCCAAAGATGCGGAGACAACTGACCTGATGGCGGTGATGTTCAGGGAGAGGGACGTAAGTAAGGATTACTACGCCCTGGTGTGGGGGGCACCTGAGAGTGATTCTGGAATGATTCGAACAGGAATGGCTTTTTCACAAGATTCCCAAGTGCACATCAGGATGGCTGTGCTGCCAGAGGGAGAGGGCCAACCGGCGGCCACAGATTGGACAGTTCAGAAGAGGTTTAGAGGATACACCCTGCTCAAGTGTGTGCTTCATTCTGGTCGCCAGCACCAGATTCGGGCTCATCTGGCTCACATCGGCCTGCCAGTTGTGGGCGACAAAATCTATGGACCAGATGAGGAGCTGTTTATTGAGTACCACGAGGGGCGTTTGCGGGATAACGCACTGGATTTGCTTGAGATGCCCCGCCACGCCCTCCACGCCCACCGCGTATCATTTCGACACCCCTGGAGAAGGGGATTTGTCGATATCACCTCACCTATTCCCAGTGATATGGAGCAGTTCATGGCCAAGCTAGGCTAGGCTAGCCCGCTTGATTGATTATCAGATCTGTGGGTCTTCGGGGGCCTTTACCACTTCTTTTTCGGACTTGGGGCGCCTGCCAGCCTTCGATTTGGTGTTGCCGCTTCCACTCCCGGAGTTGGCTGTTCCCAGCTTCATGGTGCTGGGAACACTCTCCAGCACATGCTCCAGCAGGTCATCAATCTTATTGATGAAGGCAAACTCCAGATCCTGCTGAACCTCGTCGGGCACCTCCAGGAGGTCCTTTTTGTTCCGCTCAGGCAGGCAGACCTTGCGCAGGCCAGCCCGGTGTGCTGCGAGCACCTTCTCCTTGATCCCACCTACCGGCAGCACATGCCCCCGCAAGGTGATCTCGCCGGTCATAGCCACATCGCCCCTCACCCTGGTGCTGGTCAGCAGACTTGCCAGAGCCGTGAATATGGCCACACCCGCACTTGGGCCGTCCTTGGGGATTGCTCCTGCAGGTACATGCACGTGGATGTCATGTTCCTTAAGAAAATCGACAGGAATGCCATACCGCTCAGCGTGGGTCCGCACATAGCTCAGAGCCGCCTGGGCAGACTCCTTCATCACTTCGCCAAGCTGTCCGGTCAGCACCAGGTTGCCCTTACCCGACATGCGGGTCGCCTCCACAAAGAGCAGCTCGCCGCCGGTGGCAGTCCACGCCAGCCCCGTAGAGACGCCAGGCACCTCCGTACGCTCGGCAGCCTCTGGCTGGTACTTCTCAGGGCCCAGGTACTTGTCCAGACTCTCACTCTTGATCTGGTGAGGCCCGACATTACCCTCTGCAACCTCCACAGCCACGCCACGGCACACTGTGGCAATGGTCCGCTCCAGGTTCCTTACACCCGCCTCACGGGTGTAAGAATCAATGATGCTGAAGAGGGCCTCATCATTGATGGCAAACTGCTCTTCGGTTAACCCGTGTTCCTCTTTCTGCTTGGGAACCAGGAAAGACTTGGCAATGTGCAGTTTTTCCTGCCTGGTGTAACCTGGAAGATCAATTACCTCCATCCTGTCCTTAAGGGCGGGCGGGATCGGGTCCATCAGGTTTGCAGTGGCGATGAACATCACCTTTGAGAGGTCAAAAGGCACCTCCAGGTAATGGTCCGAGAACTGGTAGTTCTGCTCAGGATCAAGCACTTCCAGGAGCGCCGCACTGGGGTCACCTCTGAAGTCTTTACCGACCTTGTCGATCTCATCCAGCATAAACACCGGGTTGTTGGTACCGACCTTCTTGATGCCTTGAATAATACGACCGGGCAGTGAACCTACATAAGTACGTCGGTGGCCCCTGATCTCAGCCTCGTCATGAATGCCACCCAGCGACATGCGGATGAACTTGCGTCCCATTGCTCTGGCAACCGACTTGCCAAGGGAGGTTTTGCCAACGCCAGGGGGGCCTACCAAGCACAGGATAGGCCCTTTCATGTCGTCCTTCAGCTTACGCACTGCCAGATACTCGATAATCCGCTTCTTCACCTTCTCCAGGTCATAGTGGTCAGTCTCCAGCACCTTTCTGGCGTGGGTGATGTCAAGGATGTCCTCGGTACCCTTGTCCCATGGCAGCTCAAGAAGGGTCTCTAGGTAAGTCCTCGTTACCATATACTCGCTTGACGAGGGTTGCATGATCTTCAACCGGTCAAGCTGCTTTCGGGCAACTTTTTCCACTTCTTCCGACATCTGGGCTTCTTCCAGCTTACGGGCCAGCTCGTCCAGATCGCCATTCTCACCCTCACCCTCACCCAACTCCTCTTTAATCGCTTTGAGCTGCTGACGTAGGTAGTACTCTCGCTGGTTCTTGTCGATTTCTTCTTTTACCTGGGAGTGGATCTTGTCACTCACCTTCAGAAGCTCAAGCTGCCTGGAGATAAGGGTGAGTACGTTCTTCAGCCGTTCCTTGATGTCGATGTTTTCAAGGATTTGTTGTTTATCCTGGGTCGGAATCTCCAAGCTTGATGCCACCAAATCAGCAAGCTGACCAGGCAGGGAGATGTTCTCCAACATGGCAGCCGCCTCCTTGGGGATTTCAGGCATCAGGCGGATTACTTCCTTGGCTGCACTGCGCAGGTTGTAGAAGAGGGCGTCCAGCTCCACATCGTGATCCGACTGCTCTTCACGTACCATGTCAACCTCGGCTACATGGTACGGGTCGAGCTGGATCCACCGGTTGATGCGGATTCTGGTTAAACCCTGCACGATAACACTGAAGTTATCTGGTCCAAGCCTGATAACCCGCATAATCTTAGCAGCAGTGCCAATTTGATACAGCTCATCCCCAGTGGGGTCGTCCACATCCGCCTTGTGCTGGGTGAGGATAGCAATGGGCTTGTCTGCTGCAACCATCTCTTCTATAAGTTTAATGGATTTTGCCCGCCCCACTGCTAGTGGGATGATCGCATGGGGAAACAGCACGGAATTGCGAAGCGGTAAAACGCCCATCTCTGAAGGGATGTGAATTCTAGTTTCCAGGTTTTTTTGTTCTTCAGCCATTAAGAAAGCCTCCGAGGGGAAGGACTGTAGAGGTCAGGTTAAAAAATATGGGCGAAAGTTAACCACCTCTTTGCCTTCAGTCAAGCCAGTCGAGTGCCCAATTTGGGTTTAAGGCTCAAAATACTTTCAGCGGTGCCACCTTTTATCCAGACATCTTACGCATTATTCAATTTAGTTTCCGATTATCAGGTAACAAGTCTCAATGCGTTTGATCTCATGATCTAGGTCTTGTTTTTTCATTTACTAGTCAAGAGAGGACTTGGTTTTATTTGGGCTGTTGGGGCGTGGTCTGGCTGCCAGGGCTGGCACAGGCGCTGGTGCTGGTGCTGTGGGTCTGATGCAGCAGACAGGAACCTCTTGCTGGACAGTGGCTGCACTCTTCCCCAGGTTGGGAGGGACAATCACCCCTTACCCCAAGGTGGCAGATGGCAAAATCGTACTTCAAGGGATCTTCCGCATCCATGGCGGCCAATGCTTCTGTAATTTCTACTGCAGTTCGCCAGGATCCGTCATTTCGGCTGGTAAGTCCCAGTCGTTTGGAGATGCGGTGAATGTGCACATCCAGAGGAATCACCAGGGAGCGGGGTGAAATAGATGACCAGAGTCCCAGATCAATACCGTCGGCAGGTCGGCACATCCACCTGAGAAAGAGGCAGAATCGTTTGGCTGCAGAGCCTGCAACAGGGGAGGGGAGCAGCCATTTCAGGCCACGGGTGGCCGGTAGGCCAGTGCGCAAGAGGAGGTCGCCACTGAAGCTGGTGATGGCGGCTGCCATGGTGGCTGGGGTCCAGTGGTTCATGGCATCTGTTGTTGCTGCAGGCAATGGCGCGGGCTCGCTCTGTCGGGGCCCCGGTGCTGCGTGGCCCACGGGGCGGTGGGCGTTGAAGGCAGCTTCAATGGTGTGATGTTCGGAGAGCATTGAGGTCAATCCAAACAGGAATGTGGAGAAGTCCTCAGGTCCAATCCACCGGTGCTGCATTTGAGAAGTGGCCGCCCTTATTTTGTCTCGATTGCTCCCATTGGCTAGCAGGTACTGCTTTAGCCCTTGGCCGGTTATATTGCCGGTGAGGGCCACGAACAGCTTCTGGACAGTGTTGCGGATGGAGGTAGTTCTCCCAAAAGCAAACATGGCAGCTATGAATGCCCCTGCCTCCTGGTCCTCAGCGGGCATCTGGTGCACCAGACCCACAGGGTCATGATCTCTGTCCTCTGACTTGTCCATATGGAGCAGGATGCCATCCAGGGAACCTTTGAGGTTTGCTCTGGAGGGGGGAGGAGTGTCGGCAGTGCCAGTAACTGAGGAAGTTACCGCTTTATGGGGGGGGGAGATTCGCGTCTCCTGTTGTTTCAGGCCTTTCATTCAATCTCCACCGCTGTTGCTCATCATTGTTGCTCGTCCGGGAATTCGGGGATCAGGTTTTTCATCTCTTCCCAGTTCACACCTGCGGGGGTGTTAATGTATTCACTATTTCCACCTTTGTCAGCACCAGGGAACTCATCCTCAATAATCAAGGTGGCCTTTTCGATTCTCTCTGTGGTGCTTGGGTGGCTGGAGAGATAGGCAAGAATTCCCGTGGTATCCCCATAGGTTTCAACCAGAAATTCAAAGAAGCTCACCATCCCGTAAGGGTTGAGAGCTGTTTTGCCTACACTACTCACAGCAAAAGCATCCGCCTCAAACTCGTTCTGCTGGCTGTAACCGGTTTGCAGGTAGATTCCCACCATTACATCAAGCACATCGGTGATGGTTCCTTCTCCCAGGAGAATCTGGGTCAGGTAGGAGGCTCCAAGTTGGAGCTGAAGAGCCCTGATAGAGTGGGCTTTACTAACGTGTCCTATCTCATGGGCCATTACTGAGGCTAGTTCAGCCGCATTCTTCGACTGGGCCAACAATCCGGTGGTCACATAAACAAAACCGCCCGGCCCCGCAAATGCGTTCACTAGAGAGGTGTTCAGCACATAAAATTTAAGGGGTATATTCTCCCGTTCGTTATATACACCCAGCTCGCCACCCAGATCCTTTACGAGCAAGGAGAGCTGGTGGGATGAAGGCAATGGCTCTCCAAATTCGTCAATTATCTGATCGTGCACTTGTCCGCCCAGTTCGATCTCTTTTTCTGCGCTAATCAGAATGGGGGCCTCAATGTCTTCACACCCTGATACAGTAAGAAATACCACCATGGGCAGGAACATGGCCAAGATCGTGGTCAGCAATCCTGTTCTCTTGGTCACCCTAAGACCAGCATAACCCCAGTTTGTCGTGGATGGTTTTCGCTGCCCTGTAGATGTTAAAGACCTTATCATCGGTTTTCCCTTATGATTATTGTTGGTTTGGACCATAACGTTTTCAGTATTTTAAGCACTAGTTATCACCCTCTTTGAGCAACTTGCTGTAGGCTACTGCGATCCGTGCTGCTGTCTGGGCATTGGATTCAAGCAGCTTCAGGTTCACCTCCAGGGACTGGCCTCCGGTAATAGTCTCCATTCGCCGCAACAGGAATGGCGTGAGTGCCTTTCCGGTCATCCCCGCACTCTGGGCTTGGGAGATAGCTTTGGCTGCTGCTGCTTCAACCTCTTCGGCGGGCATGGGAGATGGTGCCGCTTGAGTAAACAGAATGCCGGTGGGACGCTTTAATTCATGAAAGTGGCATCTCATCAGTGCTGCAGCGTCCTGGGGTGTGCTCACAGAGTGGAGCAGCGTATGCCCGCTCGAAGCTGCATAGAATGCGGGGAACTGGTTTGTGCCGTAGCCGGTGATCTGAATACCCAGCGACTCCAGTACTTGAAGTGTGGCGGGGATATCCAGGATCATCTTGGCCCCTGAGCAGACTACGGCCACGGTTGTGCGAGCCAGTTCATGGAGATCTGCGCTCATGTCCATGGTTTGCATGTAGTCCCGGTGTACGCCTCCTATACCTCCGGTGGCCATGATGGGAATACCGGCTAGGCGAGCAGCAGCCATGGTGGCGGAGACTGTCAAGGCGCCGTTCTTGCCTGTGCTTATGGCCGCAGCCAGGTCAGCACAGGATAGCTTATCGGAGGCCTCCTCAGCGAGTTGGGTCAATTCATCCTTGCATAATCCGAATCGCAGCACGCCACGCAGAACCGCCACAGGGGCTGGTATGGCTCCCTCCAGTCTTATTGCTTCTTCGCACCTGCGATGGGCCTCCAGATTGTACGGATAATTGAGCCCGTGTGCTACAACTGAAGTCTCCAGGGCAACCACTGGCTGTCGTTCCCTGATAGCCTCCTCAACTTCGTGAATCATGCTAATCATCGGCTTTCGCTCCTGCTCCTGCTCTCGTCCCAGTGCCTGTGCCTGTGCCAGGATCTGTGCCTGGATCTGCTCCGGTAGCGGCTGCTGTCGTCTCGGCGGTCAGAGCGCCATACAATAACATTTGTTCTTGCCAGCGGGCTAGATTGGGTCCTATGACTTTGCCAGCTTTTTTCATTTGAGAGACATTCAGACAGCCGGCCAGGAACATGGTAATCCGCAATTCCTCGATTACTCGCCCAATAAATGCATCAGCCCCGTCCTGGCCATCCTCCAACAGTACTTTCAGGACCATTCCAGCCATTCCCACCACATGTGCGCCAAGGACAATGGCTTTGGCCCCCTCCAAACCATTGTTGATGCCACCTGAAGCGATGATGGGCACACCCAGATCCTGGGTGATTAAGATATTAGGACCTGTGGGGATGCCCCAATCACGAAAGAGCTCTCCCAGCTCAAGGCTATTGTCATTAGTCTCAGCCTCTGCTTCCGGGCGGAACTTCAGAGTGCGGGCGCTCTCCATGGCAGGCCATGATGTGCCTCCCACCCCGGCCAGATCAATGGCAGCCACGCCTGTGTCAGCCAACCTGGCCGCAGTATGTCGATCAATGCCAGATCCCACTCCCTTGACAACCACGGGCACACTCAACTCTTGAATAGTTCTTTCAATGGCACGCCATGTACCTGTAAAGTCTCGGTCCCCTTCTGGCTGCACAAGCTCCTGGGCCACATTGAGGTGCACCGCCAAGGCGTCGGCCCCCGTGTCATCCACAAGCCGGTGAAGACGTGCCGAATCCAGTTCCTGGAGCTGGGCAATGCCTACATTGGCCAGCAGGAGAATATCTGGTGCTACATCTCTTACCTGGAAGGTGGATTTAAGCTGAGGATCCTCCAGCATGGCCCTTTGGCTGCCCAGACCGAATCCTATTTGATGATGGGCCGCTATTTGAGCCAGGATCCGGTTGATCTTGCCGGCCTTGTCGGTGCCTCCAGTGATCGCTGTGATTATTATGGGAGCAGCCAGGACTCTGTTGAGAAATTCGGTCTGAAGAACTACCTGGCCCAGGGATGCCTGTGGCAGCGCACAGGGCAAAATAGTGACCTCTTCGAGAAGCGAACTCTGGTTCGTCCTCTGCCATCGGTCCAGGAATGCGGCAAGATGCTGGTCCTTGCGCGGCTGGGTCTGGTGCTGTTTTCTCAACTCTAATCCTGTTGGCACGGTTTGATGGTTTCAAACAACGAAAGAGTATATGCCACTAACAATCACATTTTAGCAAGAGCAGTGCAACAAGCAAGGTTCAAGGGACAAGGTGCAAGGGGGGAGGGGATAGTAGAATGTATAAAGTGGAAAGCTGAAAGTTGAAAGTAAAGCAGAAGGTGTAGGGCGATAGAACACGAGAAACACCCTGTTCCCTCTCTCATTGGCCAATTGCCCGCACTTACCCCGCCGGTACCCTCTGAATCTGAGTGGCCTAAAAACCACTGACAACTGACAACTGCCAACTGACAACTACCCCCGTCCGTTACGGCTTCGAATCACGTAGGCGGACATGAGCATCATGGCAGCCATCAAAATCCAGGGCAGGTTGGTCACATTCCATCCCGGATTGGCCAGCATTGAGGATTGACCGGGTGTACCCGAACAGGAGCAACCACTGGCACCTTGTTTGACGGGCTTTTTCGTATCGTCGGGGTCGTCTCCACCCGCATCATCATCCCCATGAATCCCGCCATCATTGTCATTCACACCGCCATCGTCATGGTCAGGCTCAGGACCAGTATGTCCCCATGCCTGCACACACCTGGGATTGCATTTGCTGCCGCCGTCCACGCAGATTACCTCACACACCTCCCACTTGTGGCAGGCCACCGAAGTGCACAGGTTCTGTCGGCACTCTCCATTTCCGCATACACCAGGAAGGCACTCCTCCGGGGCGCATTCATCGGATACACACTCACCGTCCTTACATATCTTTCCAGATGGGCAAGGCACATTGCCGCAGCTGTCCAAAACACACTGGCCGTCAACACAGGACTGGTGGAGGAGGCAGGAAACCTGAGCACAGCTCTCCTTACAGACAGGGTAGGAGCTGTCTGTTCCCGGCATGCACAGCTGATCCTGGCGGCAGTGGCTGCAAAAGTCCTCAGTGCAATCGGTGCCCATGCATCGCATCCCATCAGGACAAGCCAACTCTGCGCAGGTACCGCACTGGCCCCGGATGCAGGATTGCCCTTCTTGACAGGTGATCCCCACGCACGGGTCGAAGCAGATTCCAGCTGCCGGGTCGCAGAGCTGTCCCCCATGGCAGTTCATGGTTGCGCATATGGGGAGGCAGTTACCATCCGCACAAACATGGCCTGAAGGGCACTCTCCTCCCGTGGCACAGGAATCTACACAAGCCCCTGCACGGCACGATTGACCATTAGCGCAACTGCTGGCTGCATGTCCGTCATCGATGAGTCCATTGCAGTCATCGTCTATGCCGTTGCAGATCTCATCTGTCACAGGAACACAGGAACCACACCCATTTCGAAGGGATTCCCCTCTGTCGATCTTACCATTCTGGTTATGGTCAGCAGCATCAACAAAGCCATCACAATCATCGTCTCTGCCATTGCATGTTTCCTTGCGGGGAGCTTTGGCTGGTTTGCAGATCCATTCCCCGTTCATGCAGGTGTGGAACCCGATGACACATTCACCAGGCAGCCTGGTATTGCATGACTCGGTACCGTTGCCCGGCACATCGTCGATGAGTCCATTACAGTCATCGTCTATGCCGTTGCATGTCTCCTCAGCCTTGTGTGGGCAGTCGTCGCACACATCTCCAACGCCGTCATTGTCTGAATCCGCCTGATCGGTGTTTAGCACATCAGAACAGTTGTCGCAGGCGTCCCCCACCTGGTCACCATCTGAGTCGTTCTGCCCCGGATTGTGCACGTGTGGGCAGTTGTCCTCAAAATCACACACACCATCATCATCCGAATCTATGCATACCCCACCCATGGAGCGGAGCAGCACCAGCATGGCAAACGCCGTGTCTGATGCGGGGTCACTGCCATTACAGCCATTAGTCCGAATGGTCGGCCATGAGCCATCCCCATTCTGGGTCGTCACCAGATGCCAGGCAAAGTCGTAATACCACCTGGCCGTGTCTTCAGGGAATCCGTCGAGGGCTGGGTTTCTCACACCTCCAATCATGTCTCCATAAAGCAGGTTGGGCGGTGGTGCAGCTCCGTTCGGATCCGGGTTGATAGTGATCTCCAAGGCCTTGGATAGGGCCCACAGGTAGTAGTAAAATGACTCCTGCCACCAGTTTGTCTGGCAGTCATACATGTAATGCTCATGAACCCAACGGAGATTTCCCTGTACCCTTGCAGCTTCAGTGGTCAGGCCAGCCAACCGGTAGCACCAGATGGCTGAAGCGGTCATGGCGTGGGAGGCCTCTTGGTCAGCGCACCCCCGGTAGATATGTCCACCAGTTGTCTTGGCTGTGTTATCGAGGAATCTGGTTGACTTGGACATGGTGTTACCTGCATCCGGTATCACCTGGCTGGCAACAGCCAGCCCCGCAAGGGCAAACTGGGTGGTGCTCAGATCCCCATCCTCTGCAGGTGTGACATAGTTCCAGCCGCCTATGTTGCATCCCGTGTTGCCTTGAGCCTCCTTGAGGGAGTTGATCCCGTTCCTGATTGCGGTAAGTACAGGGACTCTGGCACCTACGGTTTCAGGCCCGCCAGTGAGCTTGAACAGGGTGAGGGCCATCAGGGCTGAACCGGTTTGGTAGGTCTGGGGCATGCCGCCCCTCATTCCGTCGAAATTTTCGATGATGTGTCGGGCTGCACGCACAGCGATAGCCTTGTCTTCGGCAGTCAATCCTGAGTATCCTCTGGTCGGGGCGTCCCACGCAGGCCCATGACGACTCTCGAGCAGGGCCAGCAGGGCCAAGGCTGTTGTTTCAGCTCCCATGTCTCCATTGGATTCAAGGTTGCGAAACCATTGCAGGCCGTCTTCAACCGCCTGATGCACCTGGCTGCTGAAAGGGGTGGTGAATCCGTTGGCGCTGCTTGGCCACACCCAGGTGGTGGTGGCGGTAATGGTGACGGTAACCGCCACAAAAAAGCTCAGCAGTGCATGGGGGAATAACCGCCCCAGGCAGGTGTAGCCCAGGAACCTTATCCTCATTACTTATCCTCCAGAGGCCAAATCCCCGGGTTTAATTTTCCTTGCGGTGGAAGCCGTCGGGTTTGGTCCATATCAGATAAGAATAGACCGCTGATGTTGAAATTGAAGGGGAGGTGGGGAGCAAATAAATGACAGGCTCGGTCAAGTGATGCCTAATACCAATGATTACATAGGAGTAGGGCTGGTGAGGTGTAAGGTGTAAGGCGTAATTGCGTCCTGTTTTGGGGATATGATGGTAGCAGCGCAGGAGCAGTAGAATCAGACCCACTGATAGTCCGTTCCTGTTAGCCTAGGTCGATGTCCCGGTGTCGGACTGTGACTGTGCGGCCTGTTCCAGTGATCTTTTCGGCAAGGAGAGCGGCAAGCGCCACTGAGCGGTGGCGTCCGCCCGTACAGCCGATGGCAATGGTCAGGTAAGGTTTGCCTTCCTGCTCATGGAGAGGAATGGTGAACTCCAGCAGGGAGTAGAGCCGGTCCATGAATTCTACAGCTTCTTCATGGGCCATCACAAAATCGGCAACCTGCTGATTAGTCCCGGTCAGGCTCCTGAGATCATCAACAAAGTACGGGTTGGGAAGGAATCGCACATCAAAGACCAGGTCGGCCTCCTTGGGAAGCCCGTACTTGAATCCGAAAGAGGTGATGGCTACTACCATCCTGGTTCCGGCTCCTGTTTCAGGGGCAACATATCCAAGAACAACCTTGCGGAGCTGGTGCACATTCAGGTTGCTGGTGTCTATGAGCAGGTGGGCCATATCCCGCAGGGAGGAGAGGGCATGACGCTCATTGTTCACTGCAGACTCGATAGACAGCCCAGCCGATGCCAAGGGGTGAAGACGTCGAGTCTCCTTGTAGCGCTTGATGATCACCTCATCCGAGGCCTCCAGGAAGATGATCTGCAGGGATCTGCCCGAATTAAGCACATCCTGAAATAACACAGGGTAATTCCGGGTGAACTCCCGCTCTCTGATATCCACCACGATCCCCACCCTGGTCAGTCCTGAACTGTCACACAACTCCAGGAACTTCATGAGCAGGGAAGTAGGTAGATTGTCAACACAGAAATAGCCACAGTCCTCCAGCACATGGATTGCTTCAGATTTTCCAGAGCCGGAAAGCCCGCTCACTACGATCAGTTTACTCTCCTGCTTTGGCGGAATTACGGTTGTGTCAGGTTTCTGTCCTGCTGCCATTGATTAAGCTCCAACTGGGGAAAGAATCATCCTGGTGCGACCCGAGCGAATCTCCAGGTTGAATAATTATGCTCAGTCAACAAACTAGCCCGAGTTAATCATCCATATATCCATACATCCGGGGAAAATGCACAAAATGACCGCTTATATTCGCTTCTAATTTCTCTCCTTCCACTTACCAGTTGTATGCTGGTTGTGTGTTTCGAAAGGACGCAAGGGCTCATACTGTTTTCACTTATAGACGGATAATTCCAATGGGGCGCTGTACCTGCAGGTTAAAAGAAAAGTCACCCGGCAGCGTGTCTAGAATGAGGAAAGGGGCCTGGGGCCTGGAGGACTGACTGGGCTGGATGAAATTTAGAATACTCGCTTACGCTTGCTGGAAGGCAGAATCCCCATCATCTCACGATATTTGGCCACTGTCCGTCTGGCAATGTCGATGTCATGGGAAGCCAGCAGTTCGGCAATCTTCTGGTCCGAGTAGGGTTGACTCGGGTTCTCTTCGGAGATTATCGCTTTGATCTTGTTTTTCACGCTCTCGGAGGCGATGTCTTCCCCTTCGAATCGGCCAATTCCAGAGTTGAAGAAATACTTCAGCTCAAATGTCCCCTGAGGAGTGTGCACATATTTGTTGGTCGTCACCCTGCTGATAGTGGATTCATGCATGCCGATATCCATGGCCACGTCCCGCAGAATAAGTGGTTTAAGGTACGCTATCCCCTTGTCTAGAAACTCCTCCTGGAATTTGACGATGGATGTGGTAACTCGCAGGATAGTCTGCTGCCGTTGATGAATAGAGCGGATTAGCCACACTGCTGAGCGGAGCTTATCCTGGATGTACTCCCGAGCCTCAGCCATTTCCTTTTTTTTGGACAGGGCTTCCCTATAGTAATTGGAAACCTTGAGCTTGGGCATGCCATCCTCGTTCAGTACTGTCACCCACTCGCCTGAGATCTTGTGCACATAGATGTCCGGGGTGATATACATGGGACTCTCCCCATCGTAGATACTGCCCGGTTTGGGATCCATCTCGGACACAATCTTGGCCAGCTCAATCACTTCTTCCAGCGGGAGCTTCAGTTCCCGGGCAATCTGGGCGTAATTTTTCCGCTCCAGGGCTCCGATGTGGTTGAGAATGAGCTCTTGGAGCATGGTGTCTTCTGGAAAGAGCACCCTTGCCTGAATAAGCAGACAATCCCTCAGATCCCGTGCTGCAACACCGAGGGGGTCGAACTCCTGAATCCTGAGCAGAACCTTCTCTGCCGCATCCATTGGCATTCCAGCTTCTTCTGCCAGTTCCTCCAGACTGGTATCCTTCAGGTATCCATCACCATCCAGATTGTGGATTATGAGCATACCCAGGTACTCTTCGCTCTCGGTAAACCTGCTTAGGTGAAGCTGCCACACCAGATGGTCTGCCAGGGATGCTGACTTGGTCAGGTTTGCTTCCATGGGCGGCATGTCGTCATCCCGCTCATGCATGTTGAGACCAGTGGGAGTATATGAATATGAATCCAGGTAGTTTTCCCAGTCGATCTCATCAGAATGATCCTTGTGGGTATCAGGCTGGGTAAGGCCTGCCTCAACACCTTCTCCTGACAGCCTCCCAGCCTCTGCCATGGATTCAGCATTGCTTCCTGCTCCAGCATCGCTGGCCATTCCTCTATCGTCAACACGGGCATCAGGGTCCGGGGAAGAGCTGGGGTCTGACTCATCCATGAGGACTGGGTTTTCCATCATCTGCTCTTGGACCGCATCGACCAGCTCCAGCCTTGAAAGCTGCAGAAGTTTGATGGCCTGCTGCAACTGGGGAGTCATTACCAGTTGCTGGCTAAGTCTCATCTCTTGTTTTAAGGTCAAGGCCATTGATGATCCTTGCTGCCTCTAAATTCTGAGTAATATGGCAGCGAAAACAGACAGTCGGTTAAGCAGGTTTGCCTGCTTTGCCGTGTACCGCAACAAAAATAGGCCTGAAATGGCAAAATGGAACCCTTCGCCGACTGATTGCACGGCAATTGGCCAATTGCAGAAGATGTTATACTCTAGCCCATTTATCCAGCGATTTCAGCTTTTTGCTGCCTGTTCTTTATCGCTGCCGAGATGAAGGATGCGAAGAGGGGATGGGGTGAGAATGGTTTGGATTTGAATTCGGGGTGGAACTGGCACCCAAGGAACCATGGGTGCTCCTTCAGCTCTACAATTTCAACCAGATCCCCAGCAGGGGACACACCGCTGGAGATGAGACCATGGCTTTCCATTTTGGTCCGGTACGCCGAGTTGAACTCGAAACGGTGGCGGTGACGTTCGGAGATCTCGGTGGTGCCATACACCTTGTGGGCCAAGGAGCCTTTCTTGATGGTACATGGATAGCTACCCAGTCTCATAGTGGCACCCTTGGCAACAACGCCCACCTGGTTGTTCATCAGATCGATGACTGGGTTCTGGGTGGTTTTGCTGAACTCGCTTGAGTCCGCATCAGCTAACTGGAGCACGGAACGGGCAAACTCAATGACTGCCACCTGGAGCCCCAGACAGATGCCGAAGTAAGGGATGTTATTCTGTCTGGCGTATCCGGCTGCAATAATCTTACCCTCAACGCCCCGCTCACCAAATCCGCCTGGTACCAGGATCGCATCCACATGAGCGAGGTGCTGGTCAGGACCATCTTCGGCTACCTTCTCAGAGTCGATGTAAAGCAGATTGACCTTCGCCTTGTTGGCAAAACCGCCGTGCACCAGGGCTTCGTTTAAGCTCTTGTATGATTCCTGCAAGTCTACATATTTACCGACCAGGCCCACATTGACAGTGCTCTCCGGGTTGGCGGCAAGCTGAGCTATGTTCTTCCAGGAGGTCAGGTCAGGCTCTGGAGCCCAGATGTTGAGTAGCTCCATCAACTTAGTGTCCAGACCTTCTTTGTGGAGAATCAGGGGAAGCTGATAGACGCTGGGCACGTCCATGGAAGTTATTACTGCGTCTGGGGGAAGGTTACAGAACAGCGAGATCTTCTGCTTCAGTTCAAGGGGAATCTCCCTCTCACATCTACAAACGAGGATCTCTGGCTGGATTCCGATCTCCCGGAGCTTTTGGACAGAGTGCTGGGTGGGTTTGGTCTTCAGCTCCCCTGCGGCCCCTATGTAGGGCACAAGGGTAAGATGGACGGAAACACTATTCTGAACACCCAGCTCAATGCGCAGTTGTCTGATTGCCTCCAGAAACGGGAGGGATTCAATGTCGCCCACAGTGCCGCCCACTTCCACAATGGCGAAGTCAACATCTGATGCAGCATCTCTGATTCTGCGTTTGATCTCATCGGTGATGTGCGGGATGACCTGTACGGTGCCCCCCAGGTAGTCACCATTACGTTCTTTCTGGATTACGGTGTCATAGATCTTGCCAGTGGTAAAATTGTTGAGGTGGCTCATGTGAACATTGGTGAACCGCTCATAGTGGCCCAGGTCCATGTCTGTTTCAGCACCATCCTTGGTGACAAACACTTCTCCATGCTGGAATGGAGACATGGTCCCTGGATCCACATTGATGTACGGGTCCATCTTGACCATGGTGACCTTGAGTCCCCTTGCTTCCATCAGGCTTCCAATAGCACTGGCGACCATTCCTTTGCCCAGAGAGGACACAACTCCTCCAGACACAAATACGAATTTGGTGCTCTTCTTCCCTTTCATGGGTACTCCGAAATTGCAGGCATTCTAAATTTGACTAAACGGCAGGAGTCAATGGGAATAGTATATAAAGGGAACATTCACCTGCTCCACAGCCTTTGCCAAAAAAGATTAATAAAAACGGATAGTTGCCTCTTTAACCAACCGAATTTGGTTTCGTTTATACAACATTTGTACCAGAGTGGGCTAGTATTTAGGCTAATTGTTTCACTTAGCACATGCCCATGCTCTTTTTTCCTGATATCCCAGCGTGATTTATTTTTCCCTGCCTTAATAAAAAACCATTTTTTAATCGCCGATAGCAATCCACTAGGCCATGTGTCTCCAAGGGTTTTCCTGTGCTGCAATGGGACCATAGGTTTAGTAGGGTGATGGGGTGATGGTTTGTGGGCCAGGATTGGATGAAAGAGACTGGCTATGGTGCCGGGCAGATAATAGGATCTTGTTGAAGAAGCCTATTGTGCCATGCCCTCTCCTGCCCCAGCAGGATCCCCTTCTCCCGCCTGATTCTGGTCCACTGCTTCCTCAGTTGCACTATCCACCATCTGTGGCACAGCAGAATCAGTTGCGCTGGAGTCATTGAGCGATGTTTCGTCAGGGGGTTCAGCGGTCTCCTCTTCAGAAGAGACACCCGATTGAGGATCTGCTTCTCTGTGTTCGGGCGAATCTCCACCAACAGGATTCTCGTTTTCACTCGTGTGGTTACCCCCACCTTCTCCCAGGTCTTCCCCTTCAGCAACTGCAGGGCGATCCGACTCCACCTGTGTGGCAGCAGAAGGGCCTGCTGGGGTCGAAGTGCCTGCCTCGGTCGTGTCAGCCAAATGGTCACCCACCTGATGGGATGAAGGTTCTGCGGCTGCTTGCCGCTTTGCCTTGAAGTAGTCAAGTCCCATGATGATTCCTGATGTGACCAGGCCAGCACCGGCTGTACCAAAGGATATATTGGCAAGCATGGCGCTGTCCTGAGCTTCACTCAGGATGCCGTTGTTTGCGTCTTCAATTGTCTTCCATGTGAAGTAGCCGCTTGCTGCCAGTCCGACTACCCCCACTCCCATGGCGATCCAGCTCTTCAAGCTGGGTCGGAAACTCTTTGAGGCAGGGACGCTGGAAGGAAGGGGGGCCACAGGAGGGGAGAGCAGCAGTGCGGCAGTCTCTTGGTTTTGCTCCTGGTCCTGTTGAATTTGTTCAGCAGTAACCGGGTTCAGATCAGCCAGCTCGTTGTCGCTGGCGCTTCCCAGAGTACTATCGCGTGTATCAGCGTCGGTGATGGCGGTATTATCGGTGCTGTCAGTGCCTTCGGGGGAGCCGCTGGTGACCTCCTCACTCTCACTGGCAGCCTG
The DNA here is from genome assembly GCA_964477705.1 of uncultured Myxococcia bacterium. Taxonomy (GTDB): domain Bacteria; phylum Myxococcota_A; class JAVEVO01; order JAVEVO01; family CAYZFJ01; genus CAYZFJ01. The sequence continues at coordinate 36,160 of CAYZFJ010000007.1, forward strand.
TTCGCCTTGGGCAGTGTCTGTTGCCGACTCTGATGATGGAGGAATGGTAGATAAGGCTAAAGATTCAGGTACAGCTTCTTCTACTGGTTCAGGTTTTGGCTCCCGGAATACGATGTTGGGATTGATCTGGAGGAGCCGCTTTTTCACTAGATCCCCATCAATAGGATTGGAGTCGAGATAGTTCATATAGTAGGAGATTGAGATAGTGGAATCCCCATTGATGTCGTTTAGGACCCCCAGATTATACATGATCAGGGGAGCTTCACAGATGTCGGAGGCAAGCTCTAACAGCCGGATGGCTTCTTCGATGTTGTTGTCAGCTTTAGCCACCGCTGCTTCAGCCAGATAAGTCTCTATCTGGAGAATGGATTCCTGATCGGATGGGCACCCATCCAGGGCGTCATCACCATGGGCAAACTGGGTGGTTAGAGCCATGGTAAACAGTATACATGGAAGCCAGACCAGCAGGTTGAAGCGGCGCCTTATATTGCATGAGCAAGTGGTCGCATTGGCAGTGGCAGTGGCTGTGAAATCTGCTCTAAGGGTTGGCGTCTTTTTCATTGGATACCCTCCACCTGTGCAGAATCAACCCTGTTCTCAAGCGGGATGGGAGCCAGTTTGTATAAGACAGGCTTTGGTGAAGCCGGTTCCTCCAATGATGCAGGGTCCAGACCCAAGTGCTTGAGGAGGATTGCTCTGGCGGCCATCTCAATACCCTGTTTGTTGTTTTCCAATGTTCCCGCCATATGGTCCAGCTGTGATGGATTACTGGAATACCAGAGTGTTCTATACGAGTGGCTGTTATCCTGCCCAGGAATCGGCTCCACATGGACCAGCAGCAGCCCCTTCACCTCCAGGGCTTCCGCTGCCCTGGCGATGGTGCTCAGTTCTCCTGGGTCCAGTTTTTGAGTCTTAGATTTGACCACCAGGGGAGTTAAATCCGCCCACAAATGATGAAATACTCCCGGACGGAGACTCTGTTTAATAGTCTTTTCTGAATCGCTGCTGCCATATCCACCGCTGTTCAGAGCATCTCCTGAGCCCAGTGAGATGTTGTGATTTGCACGTCTCCAGCCTTCTTTGGTCAAGGTGATGAGGTGGCTTCCCTTCCTGAAATTGTTTATTGTGAGCGGGGAAATGCCCCGGTAATGACCATCAACAAAAACCAGCGCTCCAAGGGGATCTGATGTTATCTCAATGGTCTCTCCTGTTGTGGAGGGAGGTGGCATGTCGACAGGAGTGACTGTTGCTGCTGCTTTCTTACCCTTGGCTTTGGGGGATTGGAGCTTGAGCATGGGCAGAGTCTGGGGTTGGGGGTCTGATACGTCCCAGTCACAATCAAGGGAAGTATTTACCAGTCTCCTCACCTGCAATCCTTGTCCCATATCCATCATGGCGCCAACATAATCACACCACATAGCCTTGCTCTTCGGAGATTGGTCACCACGCCCCAGGATGTTGGCAACATGCCACTGGGAGAATAAAATAGTACCGTACAGCTCGTTATCTTCAGTGAAGGGATAGGATTGCCGGTAGAAATACAGTGCCCTCTCGAACTCTTCTGTTGCTCTGCGGTAATCCCTTTCTCCCATATAATCGAGTCCTTTTAACAGGAACCGTTTGGCTGACACCATGCGCTGTTCACTCTCGTTAAGGAGCAGGCCATCATTTTTGTACTGCATTGGCGAAGGAGTGAGGGGCAAGCTGTAGTTGCCCTCTTTTAACACAGTCCAAATCTGGTGCGAGAGCATTGTCTGTACTGCACTGTTCTTGTCATCGTCTCCAAGGACAAGAACAGTAAAATGATTGGGTGCGTTCCATGATGGTAATGCGTGGGGTATGGTGAGCTGGGTGGAACCATTTTTGGCCAAGTCGTCAGCCACCGTGTCGCTGCCTGTTTCCATCTCTCCATCTAACTGGGGTTCGCCATTTTCACTAACATCCCCATTGAACTCCCCTGATACGGGTTCTCCAGTCATCATCTGGGCTGGATCAAAGCCGCTACCCGGCACCTGGCTGGCTGATGCAGATGGTACGTTGAAGCTGACGGGAACGAGTAAACAGACCATTGTTACCACCAGCAACAACAATCTTACATTAACAAAGGGCTGACGCTTTTTCCAATGGGTAGTATGGCACAGAGAGGTAATTGGACATGGGGCTGGAGCGGATAGCATAATCGGCTCCCTGTTTGTGGTTTGGGGACTACTGATGCTTGGCCTCAGCGCATCTCCCCTCTGTGAGCAGCGGGGTATGTTGATTCTATAATGTGGTTCAATTGAGCCCAACAGGGTTCCAGTCACTGGGGCCTCCTGTTAATAATTGTCCTATGAGCCTGGCTGTTGTCTGATTCCTTTATCTGCCGCATACCGGTCAAGTCCGATTTTCGGACATCGGCTTGTTAATAAATGCTGCAGAGCCAAAGAATCCGACAAGCATGATATTATCAATGGGTGCGAATTGTCCAATCCTAACCTATTTCAGCATAAGTTGCACAGGATGTTACCAGAGGACTGCAAATTACTTGCCAGTGGAATCGGGAGATGGAGAGGAACTCTGCTGGGTGGTTTGGGTGGGCGGTAGATTGATAATGTAAACCTTGCGCCATGTTTTTTCGTTATCCCCGGTTTCCGATTGGGCAGTGAAGGCCAGTTTTGGGGAATTGTCCTTATAGAACAGGCTCAGGTCATCATTCAGTTCGGTTCCGGTAACAATCGTTCCTGTTGTCTCAGGAGCATTTACATCCACCCACATAATGGGATCCTGTCGGTCATGATCCCTCTTTACATAGTAAATCTTCTTGCTGTCTGCAGACCACACAGGGCCGCCACGATCAGGCTTGAGCACATCTTTGATGAGCAGTTTGGCACCACCTCCAGAGGCGTTGACCCAGTAGAGGTCGAAGACCTTACCGTCAGCATTGCCGCTGTTGGAGAAGAACCCGATCATTTTACCATCAGGGCTCCATGAAGGATTGAGCTCATCACCTTTCAGCCTGGTCAATCGTCTGGTTGTCTCGCGGGGGTATTCAAAATCATCAAGTATGTAAAGATCATTTTCGCTGTTGAGCTCAGCAAACTGGGTAAACACAATTCTTTTTCCATCAGGAGACCACTCGGGCTGGTATGTGGTTGCTGCCTGCTTCTCGGAGAGCCGGGTTTCACCCTTTTCCAGTTCAAAAATATTGAAGAGGAAGATGTCACCGCCGCCCACCATCTCTTTCGCATAAACCACATATTTGCCGTCTGGTGACCAGCGGGCCATATGTCTGTTTCCTACGGAGAATTTCTTTGAGTCCGAGGTAAGAATTCCCTCACCTTGCATATAGATATCGAAGAGGGTCTTTCCCCCGGTGCTGGAATAGATGTAGGCCCGTCCCTTGGGGTGCCACGCCAGCTCAATTACCGGTGGCGGGGCTTTCTCAGAGAAGGAGCTGAGCACAGATGGGCCTCCGGCGGGCAGCACTCTGGTTACCTTGTTGCCTTTTTTCAGATCCACAATGAAGGTTTCTCTGCTGTCTTTAGAAGGGAAGTGGACTTCATAGCTGATTTTATTGCCATCGTGTGACCACCTGGGGGAGTAACAGTTGCCTCCGTCAGCATCGCTGATAATCTGTGGTTTGGATGGCAAATTGGCGGCATTAGCCTTGCCCGCTCCTCCAAAGAGCAGACAGGATGTAAGGGTGATGGCGCCAAGGATTGCATTTCTGCGGAATAACTGCATCGGTGCTCTCCTGAACAGTTGCAATTCATGCTTAGCATCTGCATGGGGTTGTTTGGACAAGTCCTGGGGACAGGAGGGTGAAACACTGGCAGTAAAACAAGTGGCCTCAGTAGCCCTGTTAGTACCGCCATAAAATCCATTATGCCGCTTATCGTATGGCATGTTTTGCATAATAGATTTTTTCATCGTGCGAATCCTTTGGTTCCTACTATTTATCTTTGGTTTATCTAAAAATTAATTTTGTCTTTGCCGTGACTCTGCGAAAAATTGCTGCATACACTAAATTGCCTGCCGTACAGATGGTCAGCACCAACATGATTGCACCAATTGCTGACTGCGTATGCTGGCGTATCCTTACGGCGCAAGCACAAAAAATTAAAGTATCAAGACGCCGAATGGTCGGCGGATATTCAATGTTGACATTAAATTATATCTCCACTGCATATGTTGATGTGCAGGGAGAACAACCAGCATCTCCTCCAAATGCATGGCAGGCCACGAGCTGGTCTGGTCTTATGGGAACCAACTGGGGGATCTCCTTTCGACACTTGTGCTCAGCTAGGCCAGGGTTCCTTGCTGCCAGTTTACACCGTCCCAGGTAGGCACACCCCTTGGTAGCCTGTATGCTGGTTTCGTTGGTGCTTAGATCCTGCACCTTATCCGTATTACCCCTAAGGCGGGCTGCTGCATTGAACAGCTCGGTAGTGTAGGGGTGGTGATTGGTATCGGTTATGGAGCTCTTGGGCAGCATCTCTACGATCCGCCCATGGAACATGACTGCTACCAGGTCGCAGGCTCGTTGCACCACATTAAGATCATGGCTGATCAGCAGGTATGACTGGTCTGGCTCCTTAACCTGCAGGAGCAGATCTATGATCTCCGCCCTGAGCAGGGCGTCCAGTCCCGAGGTGGGCTCGTCAGCGACCAGCATGTCAGGGCTCGCTGCCAGAATTCTGGCTATGCCCACGCGCCGCTTCTGGCCGCCACTGAGTTCGTCGGGATAGGCATTGAACCTTCCGCTCAAGGAGACCTTTTCCAGCAGGGATTCGGCGGCATCACGCAACTCGCCCTTGCCTTTAAGCCCCCGGTGGATGACCAGAGACTCCTGCAGCATTTTGCCTATAGTCATCTTGGGGTGCAGTGTGGACGACGGATTCTGGAAGAGCATCTGGGTGCTGTGGCGGAATACCTTCATCGCTCCAGTTCCCATTTTCAGCACATTCTTGCCCTTAAAGAAAACCTCACCCTCATCCACCTTCATGAGCCTCATAATGGCCTTGCCCAGGGTTGTTTTACCTGAACCACTCTCACCCACCAGTCCCATTATCTGGCCTGGCATGATAACAAGATGGATGTGGTCCAGGGCTCGTACGCCCCCCTGCCCTTTGCTGAACAGGCCTCGGCTCTTGAAAGTCTTGCAGAGCCCCACTGTTCTGAGAAGTGGAGTAGTTTCCAGGGCCACTGTCGGTCCCTCAACTACATGGTGCTGGGTAGACTGCTGCGCCATAGCCTCAACCCGGGGTGCATCCCACGGGGAGGGAAGGGCAGGGGAAGCACTGACATCAGCCGCAGATCCATGTTGGCAGCCGCTGCCTTTTGTATTTGTGGGGCTGCAGGAGCCGGTCGGTTTCCCTTCAGGTGTTGATGCCTTTGGGGCAAAATCTGGCAGAACTGGGTTCATCTCAGCAATCAGCCTTCCATACATCAACGGCGTCAATGAGGCGCCGGGTATATTCGTGCAATTCTGGGGTCCTGCAGGTAATATCCGATATTGGTCTGGTCTCAAGGACCCGCCCCTTGTACATGACCACCACCCGGTCAGCCAGAGCTGATACTACACCAAGGTCGTGGGAGACGATGATCATTGCCAGGTTTTCCTCTTTCCGAAGGGTGGCGAACAACTCGACAATGCTGGCCTTTACCGTAGTGTCCAGGCCGGTGGTGGGCTCATCAGCAATGAGCAGACGAGCTCCTCTGGCCAGAGCAGCGGCTATCATCACTCTCTGGGCCATGCCTCCAGACAGCTCATGGGGGTAAAGCCTCCAGACCCGCTCCGGGTTTATGAGGCGTACTCGGTCGAGCCAGGAGCAGCCTTCAGTAAAGACTTCGCTGGACGTCAGGTTGCCGCGCCTCTTTCTGATAGCCTCGCCAACAATTTTACCTACAGTCCAAAATGGGTTCAGGGCATTCTGGGGATCCTGGAAAATCATGGTGATTCCACTCCCCCAGAGTGGTTTGAATACCCGATTAACAAGGCTATTCCACTTGCGGCGCTGCTTAACCTTTACGCCATCCACTGTGTGTAGGGTAGATGGCAGATCCTTAAGCAGATTCACAGGAGGGAGTTCACCATTCCTGTAGTAAACGGCCCCTTCCACAATACCGGGCCACCCGTTTAGCAGACCCATGGCTGCAAGACAAGAGACCGTCTTGCCGCAACCCGATTCACCCACAATGCCCAGCACTTCACCTTCTGCAACGGAGAACGATACATCCTGTACGGCAGTGACGACCTCTCCCTTGTCTTCGAACTGGATCTTCAGACCTTCCAGAGAGAGAAGCGGGATCTTCTCCTCAAGTGATTCTGTGGATCTGCTGCATAATGAAATTATGGGCGAAGGGGGCACAATAATGCTGCCAGTTGGCGTCCGGTTGGGCTCTTGGAACGTGTCAGGGGCTGGCGTGGACCCGGGGCCGTGGCCAGGGGCAGTTGCAGTTGTAGTTGCAGTTAAAGTTGATGATGTAGGAGGAACCTGGACGGGGGGCTCCTGAACACTGCTGAAGCCCTGCCTTGATGATATAATCGTATTCATCTCAAGTGCAGAACGGAGGTTGCCCTGACCGTTATTGCCTGCTGGCTTGGACGGAACAGGGGCCGTGGGGCCATGGTCTGCCATAGCTTTTGCGGCAACTGCAGGAGTGGGTTGATGTGTGGCATGATCTGCTCTCAGTCCAGACTCAACTTTATCGCCACTACCTGCTGCCGTGGGAGTGATACGGTTGTTGTCTACAAGGCTCACAGCCGCTCCTCCCTCTGGCGTCCCACTATCACATCTCCAACTGCCGTAATGGCCAGGGTGGTGAAAACGATAGCAACGGTTGGTACCATCGCATGCCAGATTTGTCCCCTCAACATGGCTGAACTGGCGCCGGAGAGCATGGTGCCCCACGAGGGCATGCCAGCGGCCACTCCGGGGCCATCAAGGTATGCCAGCGCTGTTTCAAGGAAGATCAGGTAGCAGAACATGTACAATGCTTGCCTGATGATTTCGGGAAAGCACTGGAGCCATACTATGTGATAAAAGAGCAACCGATTTTTTCCAACACCGTGGGCGATGGTGGCCTCGATATAATCTTCTGCCTTTAGGCTTAGCACCCTGCGCCTGATAGCATCTGCCACCTGGGGGATAAAGAGAAACCCCACCATCGCTCCAATAAACAGCATATTGGGATGGAACTGAAGGAACGGTATCTCTGATTCCCGGTGAGGAATGGTGCAGGCCAGCAGGATGAACACCAGTCTGGGAAATGAGCCGACTACGGTGGTCATGAAGGTGACGGTCTTGTCTACAATACCGCCCATGTATCCAGCCAGTGCACCCAAGGGGACTCCCACCAGAAGAGCAAATAGAGAAGCGAGCAGACCGGGCACGGCGAATGCCTCTGTTCCTTTAATGAGCAGAAGCAGCATGTCGCGCCCATGGCCATCGGTTCCTAAGGGATGCTCCATGGTTGGCCCCATGAAACGCAGCTCTGGTGGTGCAGAGCCTGAGGGGATGGGATCAAAAGGAATCAATGGGGAGATGATGCACAGTATGGCCAGGAATACGGTTGTAATCACCGCCAGAATAAGGGTCCACCTGGAGGCCCACCAACGGAGCCTTGATACGTTCGTTCCCTTATTGGCAGTTTGGGTAACAGATGTTCCTACTGCCTTTGGTACCCTGGGTTTTGTGGGAACAGAATTGCTCACTTTGACCTCACCCTCGGATCCATGGCTAGCTGGTATAGATCCGCAACAAGTCTGGCAGCAATAACGACTACCGTTGAGAGGAAGGCAATACCCACAACAACTGAGTAGTCCCGTTGCAATGCAGCCTCCCAGAGCAGGTATCCAATTCCCTCAATGGAGAATAGTTTTTCAACAATTACCGCAGCCCCCAATAATGAGACGAGTCGGCTGGTCATCATGCTGGTGGCTTCGATAGAAAATGCCCTTGTGCCATGCCTCAGCGAAGATGCACCCCTGGCCCGGGCTGAGTGGATGTAGCGTTGTCGCCCCAGCGATTTCAGGTTGAGGTTCAGCACTCTGGTAAGGTCAGAGAGCATTCCGTCTCCGATGGCCAGGGTCAGGCCGGCGAACAGGTATGGAACAATGCTGCTGGTTATGGCAGGCAACGGGAACCATTCGGGCCTTGATATCCAGCCGGCGTCCATCCAGTTGACGACCAGCATATTCATGCCTTTGATAGTCCAGTAACATATGAGGAATACTGGCACAGCCGAGATGAGCATGACCACTGATTTAAGGATAGTGCCTCCCTTGCGATTGGTTGCCAGCAGAGTAGATGTAATGAAAGAGAAGAGAAAGCTGACTACTAATGCTATGAAGAGCAGTGACATGGTCCTAAGAAATGATGTGCCGATCATGTCAATAACAGGGACCCCCAACTGTACACTGTAAGAGAACCCGAAATCGAAAGCGAGGGCTCTGCCGAGCCACGTCCCGAATCT
>CAYZFJ010000008.1:0-42179 GCA_964477705.1 uncultured Myxococcia bacterium
CGTCTCTCCGTCCAGCCCCCGGGCCAGATTTTGCCAGGCTCCGTTAAGAGCTGCAGCAGCAGCCTCCCTCTCTGCCTCCGCAAAAAACATAGGCAGCTTCTGCTCTCCAACACCCTGATACATGCCCGGAAAATACTGGGCATCATACCGGCGGAGGGGATGCCGGACTGTGAGCACATTATCTATGTGCGCATGGCCGGTGATTTCCCGCAGCACATGTATCAGCTCCGCAATCACACAGGATGGTGCCAGATCATCACCAGTAACCGGATCCCGTGCCACCCAGGAGATACTCAAGCGCTCCCTGGTGGAGATGAGCGTCTCAAGGAACATGTACCGATCCTGCTCCTTAGGCGACACATCACCCGGCATCCGGCCAGAGGCTCGCAGATCTAGGGGGTCCTTCTCCTCCACTGCCGGAAAGAGCCCCTCTCCCATGCCGGTCACAAAGACCTGCCTGAACGGAATGGGCCGCATGGGCAGAAAAGATGAGACAACCACACCATCCGCAAGGAAGCGCCCCTTGCCTGCTTGAAGTGAAGATAGCTTTTTCAGGGCAAAATGCAGGGCAACCCGATAGGATACTGGGGCTCCTCCCGTAACATCATCCAACTGAGTAAGAGATGCCACCGCCTTCTGGCACCCCAGCCTCGCCACCTGATCATCACCTGTCTCCCCTCTGTACTCAGGCAGATAAGTACGAATCATACAATTCATAAACCTGGCCCAGTCGCCAAACGTCATCAACCTGGGACCAGCCCCCACCACCCCTGTCAGGCCAGCAGCACCCCCATTGCAGAACTGGTAATCTGCAGCAAGGCCACGCACAAGGATCATGAGAGTTATAGCCGTCTTTCCATCAAACCTGGCGGGATTCAAGGGTTTATAGTACCGCATGGCAGAGGTCTGACTTTCCGCATTCACACCCACGCCCAGCCCAGCACCCAAGCCCATCTCTAGTTCATCCCCTGCGGCAGCCCCCACGGCCATGCGCACAAACCCCTGATCCCAGTTAAACAGATCCTTCTCCACATAAGTACCCGCATAAGCGGACCTGTCCACACCGCCGATGATATTAAGCTCTTCGCATAACTGGATCCAGACGGACGGTTCAACCGCCGGCCTGGATGCGACCACTGCCGGATGGGTGATGAAGGACAACACCTCGGCCCGGGACATGGTGCCCACAAGTAACCTGAGCAGGAGCTGCACCCCATTGACAATGCTGCTCTTGGCAGTGGATGCCATATCAATCATATTATAAGGGATGTTGCCCATCTCCCTGAACACCGAGGCGATATGGGTCTGGTAGATATCTTTCTCACGATTATTCACGATGACCGCAATATCATTAAATCTCAGGGGTGAGTCACTGGTGCTGTGTCTCTGAACCGCTTCCCATATGGAAGCCGCCACTACCTCCACCTCCCGGCGAATATTAGGGCAGGCCAGAAGGGAGATACTGCTGTCTGCTCTCACCGCCCCTTCACCGGTGGCAGAATCAGAGGCTGGACTGAGCTGGATCAGGTTCTGGGGTGATGTCTGCACCCGGTTGAGGATGTGGGTCTTAAGCCTGATTAAGAGGGACTGCCCATCGCCGCCCCCGCCCCCAACTGCAGGCTCAGAAAAGACCCCATTAAAATCACAATCGGTCAGTTCGTTGAGTACCCTGATGTTTTCCCTTCCGGGTCTGCCCCACAGTCGCAGGGCGATGGTGTCTTCGTCATTGCTGAGCAGGCGGAAGGGATCATCGGTCAAACGAGCCACAACACTACCACCAGCTATCCGGCTTCCATTGCGTCCTTGGGCAGAAGAGAGGGCTCTCCTTCTGCGCTTCCGATCTTCGTGGGTAGTGACAATGTCGTCCCAGAATTCACGGCAGGGGTTCATACAATATAGCTGTACCGGCCTTGTGTTGGAGAGGGCGTCCAGGCAGCGCAGATAGAGGGGGGAAGCATACGACAGACCAAAAACATGAACAGGAGGTGGCTGTGAACCCCACCCGCTGCCTCCCCCGTCCGCAACCCCTTCACTATCCCAGAGCTTGCCGAACCGGGCCAGGAGCACCCTGAGCAGGTGGTACTTCCCGAGGAAAATCTGCGATTCACCAGCAGAGTCAACATCACTTCTGCCTGTCCATCTGGGCACCAGAGCGGCGCTACCAGGCCCATAGTTGTTGCCAGCATCAGACGCTGGGCTCATCTTCCTTACCCACCCATCAGCACCACTGAAGACCTCTCTCCACAGAGCAGCCTGCCACTGCTCCATATCAGCAGCCGCTGCTGCTGCCCCCACCCTCTCGCCCTCCCTCTCTCCTGTCGCCCCAGCCCCTGCTCCGACTATGACACCATTTTCCCACCTCTCCACCATGACTGGCCTGGAGACTCCATATTCCTCAAACAGGGAAGCAACCCTGCCGGCAAGCTGCACCACCTTATTCTCACGAGCCATCAACCCTTGGAGCTCCCCCCCCCCGGCCAATGCCTCGCTACTTCGGAGATAATGAGCTAGGGGAGCCATTACCGGGTCTTCCCAAAGAGCACCCTGCGCCCTGTCCAGAAGCAAGGACACTAATCTGGCGTGGAGCAGATTACGATCCAGGATAGTGATGCCACCCCCGTCATCCCCCGCCACGTCGTCCAAACCCAGCTTCTCTTTAACTGCGTCCAGGAGAAAGCTTTCCAGATATCTAAAGCTGATGTTGGCGGCAATACCGTTGACTCGGGCAATACCGAGAGAGACCCAGGTACGGATATTCCGATTCGGGACAATCACCGTGACTGGTTCAAGGGGATCTGCCAGCCCTTCGGCACAAAATCGCTCAATATTGGCAGCAAGCTCACCAAGCAGCAGATCGAGATCATTGGAGTAATGCAGATTGAGCAAACCACTACCTCCCCGCAGAAGCAGAATCAAGACAAGAGACAATGCGACAATCTAGCATGAGAAGATGGTGTGTGAGAAACAAAAGTCTGTACGGGCACGGCTGCCTGTTAAAAGTTACAAATGGAAAGTGAAAAGCTAGATGATTACAGCTCTGAGCCAGAGGGGCCCAGCTGAGGGTGGGGAGAAAATTACCCCGTTATCCAAGCTCAAATATGCTCTCGCCTGAGGGGGCCCAGTCTTACTCCAGCCATAATGGTGCCAGTGAGGTCAGCACCCCGCAGTTTGCAGTTGCGCAGGTCGCCTCCAGTCAGGTCAGCGCCCATCAGGTCCGCATGGGCCAGACTTGCACCCATCAATTTGACGGCGTGCATGTTAGCACCGGTCAACCTGGAGGCGCTCCCATCATAAGGAGACAGATCCGCCCGTTCCATCCAGGCTCCCACAAAAACTGCCCCCTGTGCCCTCACCCCGCCCATTATGGCCCCAACCAGATTGACACCTGAAAAATCCGCCCCCCGCAAATCCGCATCCTCCAGGATGCATCCCCTCAAGTCCGCCCCAATCAAGCGAGCACTGCACAAACAGGCCCCTGACAAATCTGCCCCGCCCAGTCTGGTCTCCATCAGCCCCCATGAGCGCAGATCTCCGTCGGTCAGGTTGGCACCATCAAAGAACGAATCCGTAGCATGGATTCCCCTTAAATCCGCACCAAGCACCTTGGCCCCTTTGAACGAAGCCCCTATGAGACTGCACCCGATTAACGAGGCCTCATCAAGCATGGCTTCCATAAACATGGCACCATCAAGCTCGCTATTGCGCAGGTTAGCTCCTTTGAGGTTACTCCCGGCAAAATCTGCCATAAGGGCCTCGATCCCCATCAAATGGGCCCGGACTAGATTGGCCTCTGAAAATTTGATCCCCTCTCCGATGGCCATGTCTAACACAGCATCTGAGCAGTCTGTGTGTGATAAATCCGTTCCAGTGAGCATACTTTTGCGCAGATCCGTGCCTCTGAGGCTGGAGTAGGCCAAGTCACAGAATGACAAATCCACCCCTTTCAGTCTGCACCCTGAAAGGTCCACCTCACGCAGGTCAAAAAGAAAATCTCCTCGGGGGCGATGTTGGTTGAAAGTATCTATCTGCCCGCTCTGTAACATGCTTATATATTCTTCGGTCTTCATAAGTTCCATATGGCGTCGGCAGAGGGCAGTTACAAGGTACAAGAGGAAAGTTGAAAGTTATCAGTTATCAGTGGGCAGTGGGCAATGCAAGGTTCAGAGGATACCGGCGGGAGAGGTGGTTGTTGCGGAGGGCAATTATGGGCTGCTCCCCAAAGGGGATGCCAAGCCCGATCAGGTTGAGGCAAAGACCACCCCACCGGGGTGGGTTTCATGCGAGACCGTTGCTCGAAGCAACACCACCTCGATCCGCCACCTACGAGACATTGGGGAAGAACGTATAGCACCAGATCCAAACCACAGCAGATGTGATAGGGCGCTTAAGGGCTTGGTGATATGAAATTGAAGCTTAACCGAACACACATACGGCATGCCGTGCCAGTACAGGTGTTAAGGATCAAAAACAGAACCACACTCCCCCAGTCAGCGCACCTACCTCATACCCAGCACACCTCCTGCTCTTGCCAAAAAATTTCAACCTTTCAGCTTTCCACTCCTCCCTACGCAGGGCAGTTTTCAATTTTCAGTATTCAACAGACAGAGGATTGACCGGAGTCTTGACAATAGATATATGGCGACATATGGTACTCATGAAAAATTAGCAGCAGGATTTTCCACGCCTATGCGCAAGAAAATATCAACTACCATTTACATAACCCAGGACCAGAATGAGAAGCTCAAGCTCCTCCATAAATACACCAGGGTTCCGGTTGCTGAGTACGTGCGGCAAGGTATCGACATGGTGCTCCAGCAGTATGCCCATGTAATCCCTGGCCACCAGTTCTCCCTCACCGGGAACATGGAGCCCGAAAGCACACAAAGCAGCAACCAAAACCAGCGTCTGAGTCTGAACCAGGGCTCAACAGCAAATCCCGGACAACGGACCATAAAGGTTGACTGACCACACCCATAATGGACCGGAAGACCTGGAAAACAGACTGACCAGATACACAGATTTCCACTAAGCCGGCAGCCAGACAGAAGGCAGCGCCCATCCCTCCCCAGATACAATCATGTTCCCAGACACCCATATGATATGGAGGGGATAGGGAGAAGAAAAATTTGGAGGGCAGGAATAATAAGTGGACCGATTTATAGAATATCCAGCAATGATAGCTTGTTGCTAACGAAGGCAGCGAGTGGAGGAAACCCGGATTCATGGCAGACAGAGCCTCTCACATAAGAAATTTTTCGATTATCGCCCACATTGACCACGGCAAGTCCACCCTGGCTGACAGGCTCCTCGACAAGACCGGCGCTCTCAGTGAACGACAGCGCAAGGAGCAGTTCCTTGACAACATGGACCTGGAGCGGGAGCGGGGCATCACCATCAAAGCCCAGAGCGTGCGGCTGAACTACAAAGCCAAAGACGGGCACACCTACGAAATGAACCTGATCGACACTCCGGGACACGTAGACTTCTCCTACGAAGTAAGCCGATCCCTGTCGGCCTGCGAAGGAGCCATCCTGGTGGTGGATGCTGCCCAAGGCGTCCAGGCACAGACCCTGGCCAACGTGTACCTTGCCCTTGACGCCAACCTGGAGATCATACCGGTCCTGAACAAAATTGACCTCCCCTCCGCTGAACCAGACCGGGTGAAGCAGGAGATTGAAGAGGTGATTGGTCTGGATGCAAGCCAGGCCATCAACATCAGCGCCAAGACTGGCATGGGTGTGGAAGATGTGCTCGAAGCCATTGTGACCCGCGTCCCACCACCAACCGGCGACATTGACGCACCCCTCCAGGGACTCATCTTCGACTCCTGGTACGACTCTTACAAAGGAGTCATCGTCCTGATCCGGGTAGTCAACGGCACCATCCGCCCCGGCATGAAAGTGAAGATGATGGCCACCAGGGGCGAGTACGAAGTTCAGGAAGTGGGCATCAACGACCCATTTCCCCGCTCCATCTCCGCCCTCAAAGCAGGAGAAGTTGGCTACCTGGTCACAGGCATCAAAGAATTGCGGGAGATGAAGGTTGGCGACACAGTGACTGAGCTGCAGCGCCCGGCCACCACCCCACTGCCCGGTTTCAAGCACGTGAAGCCCATGGTCTTTGCCGGAATTTTCCCCACAGATCCCGGCCAGTATGGTGATTTGCGGGACGCCCTGGAGAAGCTGATCCTGAACGACTCATCCTTCACCTATGATCCCGAAACCAGCGTCGCCCTTGGATTCGGATTCCGGTGCGGATTTCTTGGCATGCTCCACATGGAGATCATTCAGGAGCGCCTTGAACGGGAGTACGATCTGGATCTGATCTCAACTGCACCAACCGTCCGCTACAAAGTATATCTGAAAGATGGTTCGACTATAGAGTTGGACAATCCAGCCGATTTGCCTGACCCCATGAAAATTTCGCACCTGGAAGAGCCCACAATCAGGGCTACCATCCACACTCCAAACGAATATGTGGGCGCACTTCTGGCCATCTGTGAAGAAAAGAGAGGTGTCCAGACCGGAATCCACTTTGCAGGTGCAGGTAGAGTAATGATTAATTACATTCTGCCCCTTGCAGAAGCGGTTTATGATTTCTATGACAAGATCAAGAGCAATTCCAGGGGTTATGCATCCCTTGATTATGAACTGGCTGACTATCAGACTTCAGACCTGGTAAAACTGGACATCATGGTGAACGGCGAGCCAGTGGATGCCCTGTCAACCATCGTGCACAAGGACAAAGCTTTTAACCGAGGGCAGGAGCTTTGCCGCAAACTGAAAGAGCTGATCCCTCGCCAGATGTACGAGGTGGCTATCCAGGCTGCGATAGGAACAAAAGTCATCGCCAGAACCACGGTCAAAGCATTCCGCAAAAACGTGACCGCCAAATGCTACGGTGGTGATATCAGCAGGAAGCGCAAATTGCTTGA
Source organism: uncultured Myxococcia bacterium (assembly GCA_964477705.1). Lineage (GTDB taxonomy): Bacteria > Myxococcota_A > JAVEVO01 > JAVEVO01 > CAYZFJ01 > CAYZFJ01. The sequence goes on from CAYZFJ010000008.1 coordinate 6,935, forward strand.
GAAGCAGAAAGCTGGCAAGAAGCGCATGAAAACCATGGGGAACGTGGAAATTCCCCAGGAAGCGTTCCATGCAGTGCTGAAGGTTTCATAAATAACTGTCTAAACCAGCAACTGGCAACAAGACATAATCGCAATCACCGTCTACTTAGGAGCCTGAGCAGAATTATTTTGCCACCTTCTTCGACAAATATCTGACCTCGGATGTAGGGGCACAGCATGCCGTGCCCTTCTCCGAACAATCCTTTCCTGTCGGGTGGGGTGTGCTTGTTATGATATAATTTGTGCCATAGGCCATAAATAAGACAGGACGAACGAACGGCAGCGTGCCCCACATGGAGTTGAGGAAGTAATCAGGTAAGCAGGCAGGAAGGCCGGAATAACGAACGATTGACCGAACCGATCATTTATATAGGTCAATCAGTACGGCAACAGAGGGAGAGACCAAGCACCACCCCCATGGAGGCACAGGAGGACATCGTGGCCGAACACAGCAAAAGGGAGCAGGGGAAAAATTCATCCAGACAGCAATCCGCTCCCCGCTCCAGCACCCCTAAAGACACGAGGAGACAAGCCCAGGCGTTGCTCAAGTATACCAGCCAACTGCTCAGACGCCATGGCCGCAAGCTATCCCCTGAGGTGCTGACCAAGATCGAATCCGCCCAGGCCGAGCTAAGCAAGGTTATTGCAGACGGTGACACCCAATCAACCATCGACCGTGGCAATGCACTACAGTCCATGGTTGAACAGCACCTCCCCCACAAAAAGCGCAAATCCGCAGCCAGGGAGTATGCGGAATCTATCCTCATCGCCATCCTGGCTGCCCTGTTCCTGCGGGCCTTTGTAGTAGAGGCATTCAAAATCCCCAGCGGTTCCATGATCCCAACCCTGCAGGTGGGTGACCATATCTTCGTCAACAAATTCTCTTATGGGTTACGCATGCCCTTCACCCGCTGGTATTTTGTCCAGTTCGACCAACCAGAACGTGGCGATGTGGTGGTATTCATGTACCCGAAAGATCCCGAGACCGATTTCATCAAGCGGGTAATCGGCATTCCTGGCGATACGGTCACTGTAAGAAACGGCATGGTCACCGTAGTGGACGAAAACGGCAAGACAGTGGCTATTGAACGGGTTCCACTGGAAGAAGACTACCTGTACCAGGACAACAATCCTGCTCTGCCGGGAAGCCAGATCAGGACCAGCCAGTACACAGAAGTAATCGGCGGTAAAGAACACACGGTTATCCAGCGCAAAGACGGTTACCATTCCCGTGATGTGGGGCCGCTCAGAGTGCAGCCCGGACACTTGTTCGTGCTGGGCGACAACCGTGACAACAGCCACGATTCCCGGTACTGGGGCCAGGTTCCCCTTGAAAACGTCAAGGGTAGAGCCCTTATAGTCTGGTGGTCCACCAACGACACCGGCCGGATTGGGACAGTTATACGCTGAGATAAGACCGACATGAGTGAGAAATACCCGGCCAACCAACCCAAACAGCAGACTCAACTGCCACCACAACCGGATTCAACCACATCCCCAGCAAAATCCCACATGACCAGCCGAGAACGGAAATATGTGGGGAGATATTCAAAACTCACCCAGTCACAACTGGATGATCGGATCCGCAAGCTGAACAGGCTGCTCTCCCCATGCGAAGTCTGCCCAAGGCACTGTATGGCTCTCAGGGACTGCCCCTCTTCCTCACCCACACTCAGGCCAACGCCAACGCCCCATGGGTCCCCCACCCCTGGAGCCTCCTGCCACGGCCTGGGCCAATCCATGCTCATGGTGTCATCCATAAACCTGCACCACGGCGAAGAGCCCCCCATTTCCGGCACCAGAGGCTCAGGCACCGTCTTCCTGACCGGGTGCAACCTGAGATGCATCTTCTGCCAGAACTTTCCTATCTCACAGTCCGGTAATGGCAAACCGATTACAACTGCGGCGCTGGCCGACCGCCTCCTGGAGCTGCAGACACGGGGGGCCCACAACATCAACTTCGTCTCCCCAACCCACTACACACCCCAGATAGTGGAATCCATCGCCATTGCCGCCCACAAAGGCCTCTCAATTCCCATCGTCTGGAACAGCAACGGCTTTGAATCTGTAGAGACCCTCCGCCTGCTCGAAGGCATTGTTGATATTTACCTGCCCGATTTCAAATACTGGGACGAAACCATCGGCAAAGAGCTCTCGGGGATTGCCGATTACCCCCGCCATGCCGCTGCAGCAATCAGCGAGATGTACCGTCAAGTGGGCAGCTTGATATGCGATGATGCAGGGATCGGAATCAGAGGCATAATAGTGCGTCATTTGATACTGCCCGCAGACCTGGACGGAGCAGAAGAAGTCCTTGGGCATCTGGCCGCCAATCTTGGGCGGGAATTGCACATCAGCCTCATGTCCCAATACTTCCCAGCCCACAAAGCGCACCTGCACCCACCCATGGACAGGCGCATCACCGCTGATGAGTACGAACGGGCCAGCCAGATACTAGACACGCTGAACCTGGAGAACGGATGGGTCCAGGACCCGCCCGATGACGATGACGATAGTGATGAAACAGAAGGGATGAATCAGGCAGATACAATATGATAAGGCGGTTGACCACCAAGAAATAAGCAGCCCGACTCACACCTGAAACGAACCGCCACAATCCACGCACATAAATTCACCCGACTCGTGAATCTCCTCAACCCTGGGACTACGACAATGGGGACACAGCACTCGCCCCGTTTCACCAACCCGCCCCTTCTTTCGGAGATCGAACACATAAAACAATAAACCGAATAACACCGCTACAATTCCATACAAGCCGCCATAAGACCCCACCATCACCGCACCGGCCCCCATGAGAAACCCCACCCCCAGATTGAACCTGGCTGCTCCATCGAGAAGCAGATAGAGAGCCACACCAGTCCCGAACATTCCACCCACCAGATGAACCCACGAGACCTTCCCGTTGGTGAGAACCACCAGAGCCAGAGTGGCGACTTCTACCAGCAGCAACCCAAGAATAGGTAAAGCCACACGTTTCATAATAAAAACCTTTCTATATTCGGGGGGAAATCTTATGCCTATAGTGCTTAACTAGGTTAGATCAACGTGCCCCTACGCATGCGGGGAAAATCACACTTTGGAGCAACAGTGATAAGCTGGATGAACCGTGCCCCTACGCATGCGGGGAAATTCAACTTCCCATTTCCAACCTTCTACTTCCCCCTTGCCACTTTCTCTGGCTATGCTACCATACCACATGCCCTTTTATTTCCGCCGCACATTCATTTCTGCTGACGGATTCATCGGGGGCCGGGCAGAGAACAGCACTCAAACTCCACTGATAGTGACCGTATCCAGAGGGATTCTGCCATTTTTCTTTGAAAAAAGATCTCTTACGGACCAGTATGCAGAAGGTCGCAGAATAGAACCGATTTCATTCTGCACCATGCTTAAGTAAACCGGTCCATTCCACACCCGTAAACCGGTACAAAACCGAGCCAAATCCGTTGCAATTTAAGAACTGACCGGCAAAACGGAAAAAATCCCGGATCAAACCAATGGGTAAAATCTATTGGGCCAATCACCACACAGTTTGGCTCAACTTAAATAAGCAGACTTTTTTCGTCTACCCATCTGATCCGGCAAAGGAGCATCCCCATGTCTGACCAAGTGCCCATGACCCCGAACGGGTATGTGGCTCTGAAAAATGAACTGAAGCGACTGAAAGAAGTCGATCGTCCCCAGAATGTGCGTGACATCGAAGAAGCACGCGCCCATGGCGATCTGAGTGAAAACGCAGAGTTCCAGTACGCCAAGGAGAAGCAGGGATTCATCGAAGGCCGAATCATGGAGTTGGAAGACAAACTGGCCAGAGCCCATGTCATCGACCCGGCCTCCCTGTCCGGAGATAAAATAGTCTTTGGAGCGACCGTTGAGCTGTATGATCTGGATACAGACGCTGACGTAACTTACCAGATTGTGGGCGTAAGCGAATCGAACCCCAAGGCAGGCAAGATCAGCATTGAATCACCCATCGCAAGGGCGCTCATCGGCAAGAGTGAGGGAGATGAAGTACAGATTAAGGTGCCTGGGGGCAGCAAGCACTACGAAATCAACGCTGTCCGGTATGAGTAGCCCATGACCATCAAGGAATTCCAACAACGTATAGAAGAACTATATCTCCAGAAAGACAGTCAGCGTCCATGGCAAGAGACATTCATGTGGCTTGTTGAGGAGGTGGGCGAGTTGGGCCGGGCCCTGCGCTCGGGTAACCGGGACGAAATTGCCGGAGAATTTGCCGACGTACTCGCCTGGACCAGCACCATGGCCAGTCTTTTCGGGATGGATCTGGAACAGACTGCACTGGATAAATATGGCCAGGGCTGCCCCAAATGCGAGCAGGTCCCCTGCCGATGTCCTGAGAGACATACAGCAGAAATTGGCTGACCATTGGAGCCCTTACGATCCATTCGTTCCGTTCGCCCCTTCTGCCCCCTTCTGCCCCCATTGCATACAATCACAACCACTGCAACCAGCGGGGCCAAGGAAGTCGAAACCCCGACACGACCTCAACATAACCAATACAAGCAACACCGCTATCCCCTGCGATGCATCCACTGCACTCATTGCCATTCAAATGGTTGATGCACATCAAACCCGGCACACCCGCAAAAAACATAATAAAAAGAACGAACGTGTCACCAATCCTTGAAATCCTTAATGCAAACTGCTACTTAACTAGGAATTGGCAAATAGAACTATCAACCCCCTTGAGGCGGCCTATAACGAGAGGTCAAAAATGAAGAAACTCAAAGTGCTGTATAATGTCGCAAGCCTTAGTCTGGCAGCATTGCTGCTGTTGGGAGCAGGCGGATGCTCCGGCGACAACACCAACACAGGCGACAAAACGCCAACCGAATGTAACCCAGCGGACTGTACCGAGATCCCCGACTCCTTCTGTGAGGGCGATGATCTAGTTGTGTACACGGCAGGTTGCAGCGAGGACAACAAGTGCGAGTACACCACAGAAACAACCACATGCGCCAACGGGTGCCAGGATAGTGAGTGCGTGCCCGACACCGATGTGGGTGTAGACCTGTGCGAAGATGTTGAATGCGACCCCCCGACAGCGCCAGCTTGTGACGTAACAGTGGTAGTCAGCTATGCAGAGGGCGTCTGCAACAGCGAGACCGGCGAATGCGATTATGCCGAAACACGCACTGACTGCGCTGACGACGGCAAGATCTGTAAGAACGGCCAGTGTGTCAACAAGCCAGCCTGCGAAGACGTGGTCTGCGACACCCCACCTGAGCCCACCTGCCAGAACAATGTGCGCATCACCTATGAGGCAACAGGCCAATGTATCACCGCCACCGGCGAGTGCCGTTACCGTGAAACCAGTGTAAACTGTGCAGTCAACTCCATGGTCTGCCAGAGCGGTGAATGCGTAGACCTGTGCGACAATGTCCCCTGCAGCACTCCCGGCCCCGCTTACTGTAATGAGGCTGGAAACGCGGTTACCCTCCGCACCGAGGGCCAGTGCCAGTGGGATACTGGAGAGTGCCGGTATCTGCCCCAGACCGAGCATGACTGCAGCGCTCTTCAGCAAGTCTGTTCCGAGGGTGTCTGCCAGAACCTGTGTTCAGGTAATACCTGCAACACTCCCCCGGAACCCTACTGCGATGGCCAGGGCAAAGCAGTAACCTACGCCTCCATCGGCATGTGCAACTGGAGAAATGGTGACTGCACCTACACCTCCCAGTCAACCAACTGCGCCGATTACGGGAAGGTGTGCTCCGCAGGCGCCTGTGTTAACCTGTGTGATGGCGTAACATGCAACACCCCACCTGAGGATGGATGCGAGAGCAATACTCTGGTCACCTGGGAAGCTGCCGGTGAATGCAATTGGACAACCGGCCTCTGCGTTTACGAAGAGACCGCAACAGACTGCGCCGCCAACCTGCAGGTTTGCGAAAACACCGCCTGTGTTGACAAGTGCGCAGACCAACCCTGCAACACACCAGATCCCAGCTTCTGCGACGGTACCGTAGCAGTCACCTGGAATCAGCAGGGAACCTGTGATTGGATGACCGGACTCTGCGGCTATGAAGAGGCAAGCCGTGATGACTGCAGCGCTTCGGAGACTGTGTGCCAGGATGGCATTTGCTCCAACAAGTGTGCCGATGTGGTGTGTGACAACGCACCCGTGGCTTTCTGCGAAGGCAACACTCTCATCTTTTACGAGGTACCCGGCGAGTGCGTCTGGCAGTCAGGCGAGTGCTTCTACCTGCCCATGCAGGAAAACTGCGAAGACAGTCAAATGGTCTGCAACCCTGGTGATGGCGAATCCAATGCCTTCTGCATGGATTTGTGTGCAGATTACGAAGCAGGAATCCTCACCTGTGAGCAGACCCCAGCCGACCCCTACTGCGATGGCAACAACCTGATCATAGATGTTCCATTGGGCACCTGCGATTGGGTGACCGGTGAATGCGTGTTCGTCCCCGAGAGCTATGACTGTACTGGCGACTATGCAGTCTGTGACAGCGGTGTCAATAGCTGCGTAAATCTGTGCGACGGCGTCATCTGTGACCAGGGGCCCAATACCCTGTGTGCGGATGCTGACACCCTTGAGTATTACGAAGGCAGCTGCAGCTGGGAAGATGGCTCCTGCACCTATGACCCCATTCAGGTCTCCTGCACAGATGTAGTGCCGGATGACTTCTGTTATGGCGACTGGGCAGTCACCTACGCCAACCTTGGCTGTATGGTGGATGAATTTGATGAGGCCCTGGTCGATTGCAGTTACACAGAGACAGCCACCGACTGTACTTTGGACGGTGGCATCTGCTTCAGCGGCGCCTGCTATGGTGTGGAACCCTGCACTCCCTGCGAGACCGATATTGATTGTGGTGGCGAGAAGGATCTCTGCATTGAACAGCTTGACGGCAAGTTCTGCGCTCCCAACTGTTCGGAGACCAGCATCTGCCCCGACGGTTACACATGTACCCTGGTGGATGAAGCCACAAACGCTAACGTCTGTGTCCCCGATCGGGAGTACTGTATCGACGCAGATTGCGCCCTGGACACTGACTGCGATCACCCGGTCTGCAGCCTGTGGGACGTATGCCAGGCCGCCTACAACTCTGACTTCGAGGATTGGACCCGGAACGATCCTCCCCGTGGATATTTGAAACTCACACCCTCTGTGTGGACAGTCGAGCAGGAAAACGAAACTGTTAACACCGGATCCAGCGCTGCCAAGGTTGATGCTTCAGGCAGCACCACCGCCACTAGAGATTTGTTCTCCAGTCCCTACTATTTTCTCCCGGTCACTGCGGGCACCAAGTACACATTCCACGCCTGGTACAACTACACCCGGCCCGACGAAGAAACCCGCTGGGTCAAGACTGGGATGAGCTATTACTTCGACAACAAGATTGATAAAGTTGGAACCACGAGTTTCATCAATCAGAACGGTGTCAGCCTCAGTACAAATGGCTGGAAGGAGCTGGTATTCGCCACTATAGCCCCTGAAGAAGCTGCCTGGCTTGAGCTCGTCTACCGGTCCAAAGGTACCGTCTCCTATATTGATGACTGGGCGGTTACGGTAGCCAAGAGCTTTGATCCCACAGACGGCATACTGGACGACGGCACATTCCAGGTTGGAACTGGTGCCAATGAGGATGAAATTCTCAACGTTGCCATCAACAACCAGGGTATCCTGTACATGGGCACCAACAAGGCAAGCTACGCCAATGGTTCCGACAGAGTAGCCTTTGCTTGGCTGAACGGGACCTGCTACTGCCCCACCCCTATGCCCTGGCAGAAGACCTCCGAACTCCCCGGCGCATCATTTGACAACGGCTCTCTATTTGCCCTGCTCCAGCGTGAATCCATGGATGGAACCTTCACCTGCCAGTGGCAGAAGTACACTGATCTGGGCTGGCTGGCTATCACCGAAGGCACCACCTGCGGTGATGGAGCCAATGGCGACGTGCTGGAAGGTACACTTGATCTGACCACGGCCCTGGGAGTGTCTGCCCACTACGGCAGCCTGATGGCTTCCATCCCCGGCGCATTCAACTTCGCCGCTTATGACGTGGAGACAGCCGATGGTGGCAAAATCATGACCACCGGAGCAATTCCTGCCGACTCCATCATCATTGATGAGGAGAATGGCAATGTCTTCGGTATCGATTTTGACAAGACCGTAGGAACTCACCGAGTCAATTTCCTGGCTGGCAAGATCAACTAAGAGCCAGTTAACCTACTAATCCCACCCACCACACTTAACAGGGAACGGGAGCCTGCTTCCGTTCCCTTTCTTTTCCCTTCTCCCTTACAGACAACCAACAAGCTCTATATCAGCAAATACCTTCGGCTCACGCAGGAGATGAGGCAATTTCGTCCACCAACCTTAAGACAGCAGCGAGGGCATTACGAAGAGCTGTAGCCTCTATTGCGCCAAATGAGTCAGAGAACCAGTGATAACCCTTTACATACTGCTGTTCATCCAGGGCAATCAGGCTAATGGTATTAAAGCCTTTTCTCGACGCCACCTGACCATCGGTGGCCAATCGAAGTCTGGTACCAGTCATATCCCCCAACAACCCATCGGCCTTCAGCCGCGCAACCAGCTCCAGAGAAGCATCCGAATATTTAACAGGGCTTACCATGCCATCACTCTCCAGATATCGGAGCCTGCCCTTGCCCACCGTATCCAGATTAATGAACCAGTCTGACTTTCGGCTCAACCACTCTCCCAGACCACCTGGTGAAAAGAAATTAAGCATACCCTGCAGGTGTGCTTCTTCTGCCCCAGTTCCCAGCACCCACACCTCCACCCCTTCAGGAATCCAGTCATTCTCCACCATATGACGTGCAGCCTCCATGATTACCGCAACCCCTGAGGCATTGTCGTTGGCTCCTGGTGAGGGCCGGTGTTGGAGACTGCCTATTCCGTTAAAAAGAAGAGAGGGCAACTGCATGGCACACAGGCCCAGATGAAGTGGCAACAGAGGCTTTCGCAGCACCCGGATAGTCCGAAGTAGAGAGACCAGCCCAAGAGGCCAGGTAACATGAAAGGCCATATCACCGAGGGCAGGAACAGTTGACATAAGCCTCGACCACAACCCCGACAGGGTGTCAGCAAATTTGGGGTTGAACATAGGAGTGGTCAAGGCTGAGTCAATATGTGCAGAGAGCACAATCCGTCTCCGTGGCCCAGGGCCAGTACCCACCTGTTTATGGTCACCGTCTTGCCCATTCCCTGACCCACGCCCAGGCCCTACGCCACGCCCATGAGCCCTGAAAATACCCACCACATTCCTCGACACACCAGTGGGAAGCAGTCTGCGTAGCAGGTCACGTTTTCTAGTTAATTCCTGATAAAGGGAAGCTGATGCGAGACCCGTGATTCCTGCACCTGCAGCAGGTGCGAAGATACCCACTCCTCCTCCGACCAGGGCTATCAACGCATGTAGAGAGAGAACACCTGGCAGGTCCGGAAAAGTGCGAAACTCCTGCACATGAACTTCAGCGCCCAAATCCTTAAGGAAGCGGGTGAGCATCTCTGCTCCCCTAGCCTCGCCATCAGTGGTTGGGGTACGATCCCTAATGCCACTTAGGTGAAAGATGTGCTCTTCCATCCTTCCAACCGCACTCCCTGATATTGCTGTTGTACTACTCATGACCAGCCCTTCCGGACACCCACCTGCCCAAGGAGTCCATGAACCCTGTGAGTGAGCCCACGCCTGACATAGCTTTGTATGCAGAAATAATCTGATTCACATTTCCTTCAGGTGTAATAGGACCATGATGACATTTTTCCTGAATTCAAAAAGCAAGGTAATGATGAGCTTGGACGATGCGATGTCTGGATATCGGTTGGGATGTTTGGTGTAATCGAGATTGAATAAATAGACAAGTGAGGGTGAACGAACTAGGCAATTGGCCCCAGAAACAGATTCATCGCCAAATCCAACAGACACAAAAACAAACAGGGGTCCTCGAAAGGACCCCTGCACGTCACCTGTCCGACAGCTTAATTTACTTTGTCTGACCGATGGCCTGTCCAACATCAGCAGCAGTATGATAGGTTTTCTCGGGCAGCTTCTGGAGTTCCTGGATAAAGCTGTCAGGAGCATTGTTCCTGCGGGCAGCTTCAATCAGACCACTTCTGTCCTGGGGGAAGTTGACTCCCTTAATATAGACGGACCAATGGGCCAAATCCTCTTTCTTCATCATATCAAATAACCTCCTCACTCATGTTGACCCCATCTGGGGAAACCATCTGCCGAGCTCAGCCAGAGCTTCTTCTCCAGCATCACCCTCAAGACGGCATTCAGTGATGCATCAGCTATGCCATCTCGCTAATCACGCTGAAGGCGCATAAATCAAGATGGAGCGAGCCGAGGACAGCGTGGATGATGTATAAACATGATACATACTAGGGCATGGACCGTAAGAGCCTTGCACACCTCACCACACAGCAACCTGCAATGATACCAGACCCCTAATAGGAAAAGGTTGCGCTCCTATCAGGGGAGCATGCCCCAAACAAGCTCCATCCTGCACTTCTGGGTTCGGCGTTTTTCTCTTGTTCTTACTGCAACTTGAGGGCACAGCATGCCAGAGAAGTTACAAGTTACAAGTTGCAAGAGGAAAGTGGGGATTGAGCTTAGTTCTGTGTTCAGAGGGTACAGGCAAGGTTCCTGTTTTCATTAGCGGTGCACCCAATCTATGCTGCTCCCCTGAACCCTCAAACCACCCCCACAACCTAATCCCCCCACCACCCACCCAACACCCATGCCCGGTCAAACCCCTTCCCTCTTCCCTCTTTCCCCTGGCTCCTGGCCCGCTCGCACTACCCCCAAAAAAAGACCCCGGCTGATACAAGCCGGGGTCCCATAATCTCAACCGAAGCGGTCAGACTGTCAGACTTTACGCCTGCCAATCTCCCGACCAACATCAGCAGCAGTAAGATAGGTCTTGTCGGGGAGCTTTTTCAATTCACTAAGAAAGGTCTCGGGGGCATTGTTCTGCCTGCACGCATCCACCAGTCCCTCACGGCTCTGGGGGAAGCTCACACCCTTGATATAAATCGACCAATGGGACATCTCTTCTCTGCCAGTCATAGATTCTCCTTTTCAGGTCACTACCTGTAACCTGTCCAGTATCACAGCCAAACGAACACCACCAACAAGCCACACACCCTCTCCAACAGATTGCATGTGACTGTGCAGCAGCCCCATTACTTAGTACGAACCTTACCGATCTCCCGCCCAACATCAGCAGCGGTGTGGTATGTCTTCTCGGGGAGTGCCTTGAGGCCGTCCAAGAAGCTCTCAGGAGCATTGTTCCTTCTGCAGGATTCGATCAGACCGTTCCTGTCCTGGGGAAAGCTGACTCCCTTGATAAAGATTGACCAGTGGGCCAAATCGTCACGAGTAATCGCCATCTCACTCCTCCTTCATTATCCGCTCACAACGGAACAGGGTTAAACCGGATGTTTCAGAACTTGAAAACATACCGTAGACCAACAACTGACAGATCCTATTTGCAGACACTGTGCCAAGCGATGCGTTTTTGTCATAAACAGCGTAAGTCCAGATGGATGCGATCATTTTCCAGTCAGAGCCCGCTTGTAAAAGCGCCTCCTCCGCCCAATCCTTGTGGACTAATTGTTCACACTAAAGAACAGGGTGGGCAGAAGGGGCACACACAGGTAATGGGTGTAGAGCAGTAGAGAGAGACACAGCTAGATCTGGGTGAGATGCTTATGGGATATGTGCAGATACAGATGCAGATACAGATGCAGAGCGGACGATTCAGGCACTAAACCGATGATTGGCCAATTGCTGCAGGGCACCCAGCAGTCCGCTGTGGAGCTGAGAGACCTGATCCTTGGTCCAGGATGAGGGCTCATTGCGGAGGAAGGAGGTCTTATCAACACGGTTATCGAAACGAGCCATCGGCAGATAATGAGAACCACCACCACTGGTGCCTATATTCACCAGCCCGGGCTTATCCGAAGAAGACTCCAGCCAGTCCATGTCATCACACCCATAATCATTGAGGAGAACCTCAATGGGCACACCGTGATGGAGAATGGAACCGGGATCATCGGGGTTGGTCCTCTCCGCATTCTTCCGCCGGGATTCCTCTGGCGTAGTCCAAATGTAGAGAATGGATGCATCAGCCAGAATTTCAGGGGCGAGCCTGCCCAGGGAATAATTGTAGCCGAAAGGCGCAGGTAAAGGCATGCTGGAGTCTGCAGCACCACCCCTGGCAAATTCAATAACCAGGGTTTTGCCATCCAGGGTGTCTGTATAACTGGCATGTTTCTCCTGCAAAAGCGCCTTTGCCTCCCCGTCCAGCCGCCGGATCAGTCCAGCTCTGATCTGCTCGGGGAGTGCGCTAATCCTTGCTGGGGCACCCGCCTTGACCGATGACTGATCAAGTCTGTCGAGATATAGTTTTGCGGCACCATCCAAGGGATATACAGTGCTGTTGATCAAATCATAATAATCTAGATTCACCATCTCAATCAAAGTTCCCCAATCCAGCATATTGGAGAAGGAAGCATCTGGACCGGCATAGAAGATGCGGCTTTCGCCCATCGCCTCTAGCTCCTCATCAACCCTGCGCATGAGGTGTACATAGGGAAAATCATCAAGCTGCACTGTGGGGCCCATATGGAAATCCCTGCTACATTCGTCAGGAGGCAGCATTGCCAAATAACGGCGAACCTCGGACTTGCCAGAGGCAGGAAGAGCCAGAAGAAGGACAGTTTTCAGAATTCCGCCCATTTATCACTCCTTTTCATGGCATGGCGGCTGGCAATATCAATCAGACACTACCTTAACTTGGCCATGCGTGAAATCACGAGCCACTTCGGTCCGGCTGCCAGAGACAGCCATGACAACCAATGCCGGAACCAGTGGCATGAACACAGCAAACAAAGCTATTGGGGCAGAATACAATGAAGTTGCCAAGAGAGCAAACCAGTTTTGTATCCAACCACGGTAATCCCGGTTGAATAACCCTCCAGAGCAGCAGCCAAGCTGGTCCGGCCAGCACCCAACCGGCCACATAAATAAGATATTCTGGAAATTTTCCAATCAATTACATAAATATGATGATAAGCTGAAAACTTCACAAAGCCGGGCGACTGAGTATTTCCACAAGAAGGAAAGTGTTTTCACAGAACAGGAAACCCGCTCTCCCGGTAGCGGTCTCAGACCTGATCACAGCAGGCGGATAACAGATGTACAAAGTGCTGGTGAAAGACGAAACGGGACACATTGCCCCTCTCATATTTGACAAGGGAGACCTGACCATAGGCAGGACGGACAACAATGACATTGTCCTGCCCAAAGGAAACGTCTCAAAACATCACGCCAGGATCATTGTCAAAGATGACAACTTCATTGTGGTTGATCTGAAGAGCACAAACGGCACCTTCATGAACGGCCGCAAAATCACCGCACCCAAGGTGCTGCGTACCGGTGACCAGCTGGAGATCGGAGATTTCATCATCACCATTGAACCGGCCATGGATCAATTTCCCGTGCAGGAGTGGTCCACGGGAGAGCCATCCTATCAGCCTGAAGGTGCTGTAACTGGGATGATGCCCGCTGCACCGACCTTCTTCCCGGCGCAAAACCAGCAGGGTTTTCCTGCTGCACCAGAAGCTGCCCCGCTTATCTACGGAGACAACGCCGCTATTCTTGATCAGGGTATAATATACCCCAATCCCACATGGCCCATACATTCATCTCCATCATCTCCATCGTCTCCCTTTTATCCCTCTTCTCCCTCTTCTCCCTCGTCTTCTTCTCCTCCACCAAGTGTTATGGAGCAAGAACAGAGCACTGGCATGGGACTCGGCATGGAGCCAGTCATGCCTTCCTCACCCCGTTTATCTGACCTCTCCGACCAGCCATCTCCCTCACTGGACAAACTGACAAAACTACAACTTGACCAATCCAATGACGAACTGATGCCGGATCGGGCTAATCCAGTGACCGATTTTACCACCGCAATCTGCATCATCCACCAGTTCGCCTCTGAAGAGTATGGCAAGCTGGACGGGACTGGGGAGCTCTCAGAGAAAACCAAGAAAAAGATTGAGAAGACGATAAACAGAGCTGTTGACGATTTAACTGGAAGCGGAGCATTCCATCCCGGTCTGGACCCTGCCCTGCTGGCCAAGTCAGCCCTGGCAGAAGCCATTGGAATCGGTCCCATCGAGGACATGCTTAATGACAGTACGGTCCAGGCAATACAGATTATCGGCGCAGATAACATAATGGTCGATCTGGGGAACGGCTTTGAACCCGCTGCCTACCGGTTCTCCCACAACCAAAGGCTATCCACAAGCCTGGCCCGCCTGGTATCAGCCAATGGAAGCCGGCTGGATGCAGACCATCCCCTCGCTGACCTGCGCACCAGGGACGGCATCCGCATCCAGGCATTGATTCCTCCTGTGACTCCGTCTGACCCGGTTGTCCTGATCCGAAAGCCCCACCTGTCCGCATTTACCCTGGCAGAGTTGGCAAGCCTTGAGATGATGCCGCTGGAGGTTGCCCACTTCATTGAGAAATGTATCGAAAACCGATTCAACATTTTGGTTGCCGGCCACTCCCGCAGCGGACGGACCACCCTTCTCAACGCCATGGCCAACAGCCTGCCATCCAATGAGCAGATCATCTCCATCGAGTGGGTCCGAGAACTGAACCTGCGGCACAAGAATCTCATCCCCCTGCTACAGAGCGATCCCTCAAACAATGAGAGCAAAAAGAGCAGTACCGGGCAGGATGCCCTGCTCAGGCTGGCACTGGGGCTCAAACCTGACCGGCTCCTTATCGGCGATCTCAACCCCAAAGCGGTGATGTCACTTATCCAGGCTCTGTCATGCGGATTCGAAGGCGTGATGACCTGCGGTCAGGGGCTATCACCCATCGATGTATTCAACCGCCTCCACCTGCAGTACAACCTCTCTGCCCCCCACATTAACGGACGAGAGGCAGGCGGCCTGTTTTGCACAAGCATCGATCTGATCATAATCTGCGGAGTTCCAGGGGATCACGGTCCTAAAGTCACCCAGGTGGCCCGTCCACTGGGCATGGATGGTGAAAACGTGCTCTTTCAGGAGATCTATAAGCTAGAAACCGAGCCAAGGGCAATTCCCCAACTTATTCTGCCAGTCTCAAGCCAGGTAGGAGACGATGTGGATGTGACTCAGGAAGAGGCGGGAAACACCACCATCTGACAGGGATCAGAGCGACAGAAGGAGCGAGGATGGGGGATGAGAGGAAGGGGAAGTAAGGACGTAGAGGTAAGGAGGCTGTCTGTTACTTTTTCTGGCCTGAATTTCCATCGGCCCTGGTGGCAGTCTTGTTGGCTGCTGCATCCCCAACACCTTTTTCTACTCCCTTTGCCTGCTGCTTTATCACTGCCTTCGCACCTGTTTTTGTCTTTACCTTTGAGTCTTTTGAATCCTTCTTCACCTCAGCGAGCCTCTTCTCCATCTTGGACACAAGGCCATCAAAACCATCCTTTTTTATAATCTCGCCAAAAGACTTTCGGTAGTTGGCCACCATGCTCACTCCATCTATGGCGAGATCATAGGCGATCCAGTCTCCCTTTCCACCCACAGGTTTCATCAGCCTGAACTCCAGCTCAAACTCTGTCTTGCCAGAGCGGGCAACCGTATACACCCAGGTCACTGCCCCATCATCCTCTATCTCCTCATCTTCCACAACAAGATCGAAATTAGGCTCACTGCCTGCTTCCTTCAGATAAGAGGCCTCGATCAAGTCCCTGAGCAGGTTAACAAAACCCTCCTGCTGTACAGAGGAGATATCATCCCAATTTCCCCTGAGGGACCGGCGTCCCAACTCCTGATAATCTACAATGGCCGTAGCCAGCTCCTTGAGCTGTCGATCCCGCTCGTGGCTATCATCCACCGTTGAGAGGATGGTCTTCAACTGGGTGGTCTTCTCCTGGACAAAAGCAGTCCCGGTCCTGGCTCCCTGCCCCTCCTCGGGCTCGCTCTTAGCAGCCGCTTCTTTTGCAGGAGCAGGTTCTGTGATTTTCTCAGCCTCACTCCCACTCTGAAGAGCTAGAGCAGGTGCCACAACCGGCGGTAACAGGAGCAGCATCATGGAAATGAGAAGTGAAAAAACCAAACCCAAACCTTTATTTTTTGATTTTTGCATGGAAGACCTCCACGAACATAAATTTGTTATTCAAGCGCTGCCAAGAATTACCCTGTAAGGCTTAACCCGACAGAAAACCATACAGGGAGCATTGAACGCTAACCATCAAGGCGTATTCAGATGAGCACCGTTTGTGCCCACATCCCTCCACAGGGCAGCCACACCCACATTCAAATCATAGATCGCCTGATTGTATTCCACTCGAGCCTGAGAATGGGCAACAATGGCATCCACCAGGTCCTTCAGTGATGCAACCCCCATCTCATAATCCATCGTATTGGAGATTATCCAGCGCCGTGCGGATTTAACCCCTTCATTCACAGCATCGACTACAGCCTGCTTCTCCTTCACATTGCGCCAGGTCTCCTCAACCTCAAGGCGCAAGCCCAACAGGCCCTTCTTTCCTTCCGCTTCAAGCTTGGCAAGTTGAGCCTCTGCCTGCTTTATCTTGCTGCGGGTCTGGGGAAGGTTGAAGTTCCAGACCATACCCAGGGCTGCGTACGGATACGCATAAGTATTGTTGATACACACTGAGGGCTGTGCAGGATCAATCACGCAATCGGCACCGGCAGTGACCTGATACTTGGCCCCGCCGCCCAGAACCAGATCAGGCAACAAGCGGGCCTTGGCCAGGGAAAGCTCAGCCTTACGAGCCTTGATACCAGCCATAAGCTCTCTGGCTTCGGGTCTGTTCTCCAGGGCCAGCTCCTGGTAGTTTTCCAGATCGGCCAACTCAACCTTAACCGGCTCAAGGGAATCATCCAGGGGCAGGACTTGCACTGCCGGATCATCCACGCCCACCGCTGCCTTTAAGGCGGCCATGGCCATTGCCTTGAATTTACGGGCTGCCAGAACCTTTGTGGTGATCTGGTACCTGTAATAACCCAGCTTCAGCTTATCCTTCTGATCGAAATCTTCCGAGTCCTCACGCTCCATCTTGCGCAATTGCTTTTCGGCCTCAGCAAAGCGAGATTCGCCCTCTTCAGCAATCTTTAACAAATCATCCGCAAGAAGAACTGCCCAATAGGCCCTGCGAACATCATAACCTACCTGCCGACGGGCCCGCTCCATGCGATGCTCTGCAACCTCCACCCCGGCGCCTGCCAGCTTCTTACCATTGGACAGCTTGCCAAAGGTGAGCAAGGGGATGCCCAGGTTGGCTCCCCCTCTGAAAGTGGGCCGATAATTGGCCGGATTGAGTACATCCACTTCACCGGCACAGATGACAGAGCCATTCTGACGGTCAATCTCAGTACAGACAGGAACCGCCCCGAAATAATTCTCCCACTTGATCCCTGTAAACCACGCCCATCGCACCTCATCCAGACGGGCCTGAGCCAGATTCAACTCCTGGGCGGCTTCTTCGACCCTGGGGTGGGCTTTATTGGCCATATCCAGGGCTTCAAGGAGGCTGATCTGCAGCACCTTTTCGCTTCCATCGTTCCCAACGCTTCCATCACTGTCATCACCAACGCTGTCGCCACCAGCACCGCTCAGACTGGATGTAGAAATCCTTGCCCCTGATTCTGGTAATGGCAGTTCACCAGGCGAATTATTTCCACTTTCTGCCCAGGCAATGGTTATTGAAAAAACCATGCTTACACTGAAGACAAGACAACAAAACCATATGCGAACAGCCTTTGCCGGCGATTGGTCGGTGGTGTTGGTGGCGGATCTGACCAACAGCAGATCCTGATCTGTTGCTACCATTGAGTCTCCTTGCCAGCCTGATTGATTGGTATGCATCAACTGCCCATGGAAAAGGAAAGAATCCGGCGGCAAACCGGATAACAGACTGATGATTGCCCAGGCCGTCACACTAACAAACTAATAAACTAACAGAAAAACAGACAGACAGACAGAAGGCATGACTAACTCCTCTGCCTCTACTTACCATCCTCGGTATCCTGTTGAAATGAACAGATGGAAAAAAACTTGCGAATTATAGCATCATCAAACAGCCATGTCACCCGGGACTGGCTGACTGTGCTATAGTGCCGGGGGAGAAACAGAACCATGACCATTACCATGACTGAAAATCAGAACAAAGCTTTTCTCATCGACGGAAGCGGCTACATCTTCAGGGCTTACCATGCAATGCAACACCTGAGCAACAGCAAAGGCTTCCCCACAAATGCATTGTATGGATTTCTGCGCATGCTGCTCCCGCTCCTGACCAAAGAACGCCCAGGCTGGGTGGTGATGGCTTTTGACACCCCCGACAAGGGTGAGCGGGCTCGCATCTACCCCCAGTACAAGGCGAACCGGCCCCCTGTGCCAGACGACCTGCTTGTGCAAATGAGCAAGATAGATGAACTGGTCCAGGCACTCAACATCAAGACCTACCGGATCCCTGGGTATGAAGCTGACGACATCATCGCCACCATGGTCCGCAAAACCCAAGGTTGGGGGCTGCAACCAGTGGTGGTAAGCGCCGACAAAGACCTGATGCAGCTAGTGTCTGACCAGGTACACCTGTACGACCCCATGAAAGACAAATACTATGGGATTGGCGAGGTTCAGGAAAAATTCGGTGTGGAACCGGCTAAGCTTACCGACCTGTTGGCTCTGGCCGGCGATAGCAGCGACAACATCCCGGGTGTGGCTGGCATAGGTGTAAAAACTGCAGCGGACTATCTAAACAGGTTCGGCTGCCTGGAAGGTGTGATTGCTGCTGCAGATGAAGCTCAGATAGGGGGAAAGCGGGGGAAGACATTGCAGGAACAGCGTGACACGGCCCTCCTCTCCAGGGAGCTGGTGCGCTTGCGAGAAGATGTGCCCCTGGATGCTGACACACCAGACCAGATCCGGTTGGGAGCCCAGAATAATGACGAGTTGATCCGGCTCTTTACCGAGCTGGAATTCCACTCATTGGCCAGAGAGATGGGGTACCAGACCCGCCAGGAGAGCACCGGGCAGCCCCTCAAGGTGGATTCTGAGGTCCAGGGAACCAGTGGCAGTGGCACGATACCCCAAGCCCAAGCCCAGATCCAGCCCAGTGCGAAGGGAAGCAGCAACGGCCAGCTCTCCCTGTTAGACCAATTTGAGAGTTACAATCTGGACCACTCATCACCCCACAAGCAAGAGGCAGTGTCTGGCAGTCACCGGGCTCTGTATCGCACTATCAGCAACCGTGAGCAACTGACTGCAGTGGTGAAGGAGCTGAAAGAGGCGGGTATGTTTGCACTGGACACGGAGACAACCTCCGTTGACCCCATGGAAGCGCGTCTTGTGGGCGTGTCTCTTGCATGGAGGGAGGGACAGGCATGCTACATCCCGGTTGGCCACTACTATCTAGGGGTACCTGAGCAGATCACCATGGCGGATCTGACCTCCATCCTCAAACCAATCATGGAAGATGGGGCAATCCCCAAGTATGCCCAGAACTGTAAATATGACTACATGGTGCTTATGCGGCATGGAATCAGAACAGATGGTCTTGTATTCGACCCCATGCTCGCATCATACCTGCTCGACCCGGGGCGCCAGAGCCACAGTCTTGACCACCTGGCTCAAGAGTTTCTGGGCATTGAAACTATCACCTTTGACCAGGTGATCAATGGCACCGAGGAGCGCACCAATGGCGAACACAAGAATCAGATCCTGGAACTGAGCGAAACAGGGGACGAGCAGTCAGACAACTGTGAAGAGGACAGTAATACTGCCACCTCTGATTCTGATTCTGACTCTGAATCTGAATCTGCATCCACCCCCGCCAGCTCCACCGGAAAAAAGAAAAAGGCAATTAGCGGCCTCTTCTCTAGGGTAGACATCGAGAGGGCTACCCGTTATGCGGCTGAAGATGCGGATTTGTGCCTCCGCCTTGGCCAGGCCCTGGAGCCCGCTATAAACCAAGCTGGGCTGTCAGATTTTCTAGCAAAAGTGGAAGTTCCCATGGCCCAGGTACTGGCCCATATGGAGCTGAACGGAATCAGGGTCGATACGGAACAGCTCGGCGCCATGTCGCTTGAGTTTGAGAACAGGCTGGCTGCCCTTGAAGAAGAGATCTACGCTGCAGCAGGTTGTAGGTTTTTGATCAGCTCACCCAAGCAGTTGGGTGAAGTACTTTTTGACAAACTGCAACTGCCGCAAATCAAGAAAACCAAGACCGGCAGAAGCACAGACGTAAATGTGCTGGAAGCCCTGCGCTACCTGCATCCAGTTCCCGCATTGGTTCTGGATTACCGGAGCATAGCCAAGCTGAAATCCACCTATGTGGACGCTCTCCCCTTGCTGGTAAACAGGATGACAGGCAGGCTGCACACCTGCTTCAACCAGACGGTGACAGCAACAGGACGCCTCTCGTCATCTAACCCAAACCTGCAGAATATCCCTGTTCGCACCGCTGAAGGCAGAAGGATCAGGGCCGCTTTCGTGGCTGATCCGGGTAATGTGCTCCTCTCTGCTGACTATTCGCAGATCGAGCTGAGAGTGCTTGCCCACATGAGCGGCGATCCAGTGCTCACCGAGAGCTTCAGAAACAACGAAGACATCCACACCAGGACTGCCTCTGAGATATTCGAGGTCTTCCCTGGCCTGGTCTCTCCTGAACAGCGACGGGCCGCCAAAGCCATTAACTTTGGGATCATTTATGGGATGTCAGCTTTCAGGCTTGCCCGAGATCTGGGTGTTCCCCAGGGGCAGGCCAAGACTTACATGAGCAACTACTTCAAGAGATACTCAGGCGTGGAGAAGTATCTCAAGCAGGTGGTCCAGGATGCCCGCTCCAACGGATATGTGACCACCATGTATGGACGGAGGCGATACCTGCCTGATCTGGTGACTGGCGGCGGACAGGCCAGAGCCCAGGCCGAACGGATGGCCCTGAACACGCCCATTCAGGGGAGCGCAGCCGATATTATCAAGCTGGCCATGGTGAACCTGGCTGAGCGGCTGGAGGCGACTCCATCGCTCCAGGCCAGGCTACTGCTGCAGGTCCACGACGAACTTGTGCTTGAGGTGCCAAGGGATCAGGCAGAACAACTCAAAGATATGGTAGTCTCCTCCATGGAAGGGGCGGCCACCCTGTCTGTCCCCCTGAAGGTGGACGTGGCAGTGGCCACCAACTGGGCTGACGCCCATTAAATGTGGCCACAGCATCATGGCGCACTTGATCAGTTTTCAGCTCATGCCAGCCATGCAGACAGTGTTGGCCAAGAAAGCCAAGAAGGTCGAACGGGTGGTCAAGCAGGTTGAACAGATAGACCAGTTACCCCAATCACCCCCATGAATCAAACAACAGCACAATGTAGTTTTAAGGTGTGAAATAACTATGTCAGAAAATTCCGCATATGATGTAAGCCCAAAGGATGGGGCTGGATCCGCACTTGAAAAACTGATCGCGGTGATGGAGCTGCTCCGCTCGCCCCATGGGTGCCCATGGGACAGAGAGCAGACCATGGACAAGCTCAAGCCTTACCTGATCGAGGAAGCATACGAAGTCCTTGAAGCCATGGACGACTCACCAGCCCACCACTGCGAGGAGCTGGGGGATCTGCTCCTCCAGATTGTATTCCAGTCGCGCATTGCTGATGAAGACGGCCTGTTCTCCATAAGGGAGGTGATCCAGGGCATAATAGAGAAGCTGATCAGGCGCCATCCCCATGTGTTTGGTGAATCGGAAGCAGATACGGCACAGGCGGTGGTAGCCCAGTGGAACGCCATCAAGAAAATGGAGAAAGCAGCAACCGCCAGGCAGCAGGCCGAGAATGGGGACGACGCAGGGAGTGATTTGAACACTCCTCCTCAGGAGAGAGAAGCTGCCAATACAACCAGGGAACAACGCCAGTGGCTATCTCCCGTATCCACCAGCGTACCTGCTTTAGTCAGAGCCCTCCGGGTGTCTAAGGAAGCAGCCACTGTGGGATTCGATTGGCCTTCCCCTCAACCGGTTCTGGACAAGATCCGAGAAGAAGTGGAAGAGGTTGCCCAGGCAATGGCAACCGGAGACAGGGGCCAGATCGCCAGCGAGTTGGGGGATCTGCTCTTTGCTGCCAGCAACCTGGCCAGACACTATAAGATCAACCCGGAAGCGGCGGCCAACCAGACAGTGGAGAGGTTTGTCCGCAGGTTTAGCGGGGTTATGGAGCTCCTGAATGAACAGGGCAAAGCTCCCTCCCAGTCCAACCTGGATGAGATGGAGGCCCTCTGGCAGGAGGTGAAGAGGCGGGAGAGAGAGGGGGAGAGGAATCGGTGCAAGTTTAGGGAAAGGGGCGAGAGCAAAGGCAAGGTAGAATCTGGCTACTCCGAGGAGAAGGAGCAGGGGTGATGGTGCAAATGGGGCTCCATGAAGGCATTGACGAGGTAATTATGGGCAGCGTTGAAGACAACAGGGACGATAAAGTGCCAGGAGAGGCGGGGAGCGCAGAGGGTGCAGAGGGTGCAGAGGGTGCAGAGGGTGCAGCATATGGAGCTGGCATAGCTGATGCGGTTGGGGATGATGACCTGGAGAGTGCGGATTTTGAAGTAAGAACTGCAGCTATCCGAAAGGCCGCCCGAGAAAGGCAGGATGGCTGGCTCGATCTGTGCCTGGTTGCATCCCTGCTCGATGAGCATCCGCTGCCAAGGGCAGAGGCCGCTGCCACTCTGGAGGCCTTCCCAGACCAGGTGGTGGCTGACTGTTGTGCCCGGCTCCTGTTCAGCAATAACAGGACCGTGCGCAGGCGGGCTTACCGGCTGCTGCTCAAGCTGGGGGGACCGGGAGCCCAGGCCCTGATGAATGTTCTAGATTCCAGCCTCACTGTCAATTGTCTATGTGATAATCGCCTTAGCGGAAGTGAGAGCAACCAGCTCCGAGCCCGGCGCACTGCCGCCGATATCATAGGCAGGATGGGAGCCAGGCAGGCAGTGCCCCTATTGAGCCAGACAGCCCAACCCGGTGAGGACGAAATGCTCCGGTGCAAATCCCTGGAGGCGCTGGCCCGGATCGGGGCATGGATGGAAGCGCTTCCGGTGCTTGAAGAGGGCCTCCGAGACAGTAACGTCCAGATTCGCAGGTGTGCCATCATGGCATGCGGAGAATTGGGCCGCCTCCCATGTGCGTCCCTTCTGGTGGAGAGCAACGTCTGGGATGATGAGCAACTAGCCAGCGAGGCAGCAGTGGCTCTGGCAGCATGCATCCGCAATGGGGCCTCTGAGCCGGAAATTGAGAAGCCTGCTGCCTACCAAGCAACACAAACACCTCCCATGGCCACAGAGGCTCGGATTTCTGCCCGACAGAAAGCTATCTCCCGTCTAAGAAAGCTCTGGACCGATGGCGATACTCCTGCAGCAGGCATATGCCTCAGATTCCTGGAGCCACACTCCCAACTCTCTACCCCCGATGGGTGGAACACAAATGAAGAGGAAGATAAGGGGACTAATCTAAGTGGTTGGTTCAGCTTATCTAACGTCAGGGCTGCGTTGTTGCCAGGTTCATCAAGCCACCTTGATGCGACAGAAGACCGAATACAGACTCGCCACCTATGGACGAATGAAGCTCTGAACTTGGCCGGAGACAGCACCACTCCTGCTCCCTTGCTGCTGTCCACCATCAGACTGCTCGGGCGGGAGCGAGACTCCCTGGATCTGGCCCGCCCCACACTCCAGGCGTTGTGCACCCACAAGGAGCCATCGGTAGCATACATGGCCCGGATGGCCCTGGATGGTCTCCTTACTGAGGAAAACCTGGCCCTCCGCATGGGAGCCCGCCCCACAGCCGACTCCCAGTCAACCTCATTCCCTTACGGGCTGCCACACCCGGCATCTATATCCACCACTGATACAACCGCCCCCCCCCTGAGCCGGCCAGAAGATAACTATCCATCCTCTACTTCCAACCCTGTGGCAGTGGCTGCCATGAACCTCTCATTCGGGAAGAATATCGGCACTCTGATCCGAAGTGCCGAAGCATGCAATGCAGAGGAGTTTTTCGTTGTGGGGCACTCGGGCTACCATCTGGGTGCGGCCAAAGGAACTGACCTATACATACCGGTCCGGAATGCGCCCAACCTGGACAGCTTCCTGGCCCAAGTAGCAGCCAAAGGTTATGTGATTGTGGCGGTTCAGCAGTGCAGGAATTCAGTGCCATACCAGGATGTGAAGCTTCCGCCCCGCCCGGTTTTTCTGCTCGGTTCCGAGGGTGAAGGGTTGACAGACAGTGCCCTGCTGGCTGCAGACATGGTCGTGGAGATCCCCATGCATGGGATGATCGATTCCCTGAATGTAGCTGTGGCAGGTTCACTGGTTCTATATGAGTGGATGAGACAATACGGGAGGGAAGTTACAAGGCACAAAACACAAGGTGCAAGAGCAAGGGGCATGCGGAGTGAATACGCTCATAGCTAGCTCAGTTTACCGGAAATTATCTTGAAGCCCCCAGACTCATCCCCGGTACGGAGCAGACTATCACCATCTTTCTCAGGCTCAAACAGGTCCATAGGCAATTTAATGCCACTATTGTCGGTCACCTTGTTCAAAAATCCTGGCAAACTGCCAGTGGCCACAAAACGGCCAGTCAAGGTACCATCGCTACCAGTGCCGAGAAGCTCCCAACGGTAAATGTCCTGAAAAACCAGCCGACCGCCATTATCAAGACCGGCAACTTCAGTGATTCTAGAGATCTTGCGGCTTCCATCGGGGAGTTGAACCTGCTGAACAATAAGATTCAGTCCACTGGCCACCTGGGCTCTGATAGCACTAACCGGCAGATTCATGCCCGCAAACAGCACCAGAGTCTCGAGCCTGGCCGCTACGTCCTCCGGGCTGGCAGCATGGATGATGGCCAGGGAACCGCTATGGCCGCTGTTCATTACCTGGAGATACTCCAGGGCTTCGGCACCCCTGATCTCACCAAGCAGAATACGGCTCGGCCTCATCCGCAGGCAATTGTTCAACAGCTCACGAGCTGAAATCTCTCCCCTACCCTCCAGATTCTTACCCCGAGTAAGCAACCTCACCACATGGTCCTGTCGCAACTGGAGCTCAACCGTATCCTCGATGATTACAATGCGTTCCTGCTTGGGGATATATTCGGAGAGCACCTCCAGGGTAGTGGTTTTGCCTGAACCGGTAGCACCAGAAAACATGATATTAATGCGGCCCTTAATACAGGCACACAGGAAGAACGCCATAGGACGACTCAAGGTGCCATTGGCAACCAGGTCATTGATACTCTTGAAGCCGCGGCCGAACTTACGAATAGTGATATATGGCCCCCCATACCCCACCGGCGGGATGACAATATTCACTCTGGACCCATTACTCAAAGAAAGATCCACATAGGGACTTGACTCATCCAGACGGTAATTGCCGGAACGGGTCAGCTTCTGAATAATGACTCTCAGGTGGTTAAGATTATCAAATTTGCGAGCGGAAAGCTGCTTAACACCGTTGCGCTCCACAAATATCTTGAAGGGACCATTTACCATGATTTCGGTGATGCCTGGGTCCTGAATCAACCTCTCCAATGGCCCCAACCCCACCAGTTCATCAATCATGTCCTCTATGAGTGTCTTTTCTTCATCTTGGGTGAGATGGGCACCTTCTTTTACCATTCTCCTGACCAGAGGGACCACCATGGCGGTCACCTGTTGGGCATCCACCATGTCTCTTCCTGCCAAAGCAGCCAGTAACCTTTGACGCATTGCCCCCCGGAGATTGTGCATATTCATGTCACTCCTGGTCCATTGTCTACGCAACGAGTACGTCAAAATAACACACACCACCCTGCATGAATCGGAAGAAGGGGAATTCTCATTAAATTTCAGCACTCCTTCGAATTCCCGGATTCACCAGTCCTCACGCATCACAGATAGCGATTTGATTAACAGGGCACAAGATTATACAACCTGACAGGCTGGGTCAACATGCCGTTGGAGTTGAAAGTGGAAAGTAAAGAGTTCCGGGTTTGATTATCGACACGGGGCCTTGGAGGGCGAGCGCCGCTCGCCCTTGCCCCCCCCTACTGCAACTTTTAACCTTCAACTATAAAATTTCGTGATAGTAGGGCTTATCGTACTTAGGGGGATGTAGAATTAATGCCTAGAACCACCTTACCATAGGGACTTACCGCCACTATCTCTCTGAGACTGGTATAGAGACCCGCATCCGGGCAAACACAAGACCCCACCAGGAAGGCTGACATAACAAGGATGAAAACTATGGGCAAGACTATATGGAACAACAACCTGGCCCAGGTCATGCCAAAGTATGTGAGTATTTGGGACGTACACTGTTTATGAAGCATTTACCCCCCCATGAAAACCTGACCGCCACTCCCACATTAACACAAATTGTGTGTGTTAAAATATAAATCACCCACACAAATCGTATCTGTTCTAATCAAGTCATTTTCCATAGCCTGATATGATGGAAAAAGTTACCGAAAAATTTGCGAAAAAATTAAAAGAGCTCAGGAACAGCCGCGGATTATCCCAGGAAGAGTTGGCAGAACAAGCCAACCTGAGCGTCAACTCCATCAGCTTACTTGAGAGAGGGAAGCGTTTTCCCAGGGCCGCCACCATTGATGCCCTGGCAGAAGCCCTGCACACAGACAGCAATCTCATTATCGCAGCCATGCTAAGCACAGGCGAGCCGTCCCAAGAAGAGTACACCACCTATGACCAGTCTCCCTCTCTGAACCGCTTAAACAAGCTGCTGGAATACAGACCTGAATCTCAGATAACGCTTATCCTGGACTTGGCTTTGAGGATCATGAAGGAATTACCGCGGTCAGAAGAGGTTGAATCAGAGTGCGACTATGAAGAGCTTACTACTAAACCCTCAATTGAAGAGTAGCATCGTCCATGCACGGAACCCGTCATGGCGCAAGGAGAGGACAAGATAAAATTTCAGGGCGTATCCAGGTCGCCAGCGGTTCCAGAATTATCCGCACCCACATCCTGATATCGAAGCCAGGCGGGGACTGCCACCCCCAAAAACGCACCAATTACCAAGATAACCACCAGCCACTCACGTAGAATCATCAAGATTCTTTTCATCTGCTTACTCCAATAAAGAGGCCTAGCTCGGTCAGAGTCAGGATCAGATACAGAGTCAGAGTTATAGTTAAAGTCAGAGTCGGGATCAGATACAGAGTCAGAGTCAAAATCCTGGCCACCCTAGGACTGGGCTACCATAAACCATGAGCTTGAGCTTTACCATACCAGTTATACCAGCATCGCCCAGAATCACCGTTCAGGGGAGCACGCCACCTCATCCATACACAGGGAGCTGTCCCCAAATTCAGCGGCCCTGTCGCCCTTAATGACCTCTTCGTTACCATTTCCAAAGCCCGACGAATACTTCACTCCATCCCCCTCAGCCAGATTCAACAGCAGGCGGCGAGCCGACTGGATATCCTCAGCTATCTGGGCCCGCAGCTCCATTACACCGGCAAACATCATCTCCTGCCTTATCCTGGCCATAACATCCAACTGCACCTGGTGCCCATACAGCTTCATCCGGGGCAGGTCCAGGAAATGAACTTCAGCAGAGACTACAGAACCTCCAAACGTTGGATTGCTGCCCACATTGAGCACACCATCCAACATCCCCTCAACCCCAGAAATCCGACCACGGCAAGCGTAAACCCCATCAGCGGGCAGCAACTGGTCCTCCGTTACCTGGATATTGGCGGTGGGATAGCCAAGACCAGCGCCCCGTCCCGCTCCCGGCACCACCTGGCCCCAGAGTCGGTATGGGCGGCCCAGCATACTAGAGGCCAGCTCCACCTTTCCTTCACCGATCAGGTTCCTGATAACCGTGCTAGACACATTCATCTCCCCCCACCCCACCGTTGGGATCACAGTCACAGCCACACCAGCCTCCCGTCCGAGCCGAACCAGATCATCAGCATCAGCGCTGCGATTATGACCGAATCGAAAATTATCTCCCACTATCACTGCTCCAGCCTTGATACCCGCCACGATCACCTGTGAGAAAAAGTCTTCAGCGGACAAACCGGCAAACTCGTGAGAAAACTGCTGAAAGATTATGGCGTCCATGCCCATGCCCTGCTCCCCCAGAAGGTCGGAGAAAAGCTCGCTGGGTGTCAGACACGAAGGGCTTCCCTTGCCCAGCAGCAGGGCCGGGTGAGGGCGAAAGGTCATCACCACCCCATCACCACCAAGCCTGGCTGCCTGTTCCCGGGCCACAGTAAGCACCCGCTGGTGTCCCAAATGCACACCATCAAACATGCCTATGGCCAGAGCATTGGACAAGCCACCTGAGCCGCTACTGCTCTCAAAGTCTTGATAATTATGGTAAATCCTGGTCATCATCACGGGTGGAAAGATACAGCCTGATTCATTCTTCGTCAATTGACGATTTCCAGCCCAACATCCTGCCACCACGCCAATCAGCATCTCTACTGCGGAGATCCTCATGAATGGGAGACACCTTCCGCCACACAGTCATAACCAACTTGTTATTTTTAAGAGGCAAGCCTAACATGCATACAATTCTTTGATTCGAGCTCGCATTGATTCCGATGACGATCCGTTTCATATGCCGAAACCAGTCCCGTTCGGTTCAATTCCAGTCCGACTCGTATGGCGGCGGCCCATGGACCGGCAACCACACACTGAACAGGAAAAGAGAGCATGCTGCATAAGGCCAGATCCACACCCATGGTTCTGCTCACCTGGCTGATGATGGCGACGGGCCTACCCGCTGCCCTATTCCTTCTATCATCGTGCAGAACCGCCCCCATGAGCCCGGCAACCGGTGGTTACCCTTCCCATTGGGAGAGTGGCAGTGACATATCGCCTGCCATGTGCAGGTACCCATTCTATCCCGGCGAGCTGCTCGCCTACCGGCTCTTTGTCTCTGGCCTGAGCGCTGGCACCGCATGGATGAAAGTGAACCCGGGCGTCACCCCCGATGGCAGCGACATGGTCTTTGAGGGAGAACTCAGGGGAGGTGGCTTCCTCGATTTTTTCCACCCCATCAGGGTCCAAGCAGGCTCCACAGTGGAATCGGCCGATCTGTATCCCTATGCTTATAACCAGACCAACCTGAGCGGCAACCGCCACGTCATCCTCAGCCTAGGATTCGACCGGGACAAATCGGACCGGGTCCAGGTGCAGCGAGAAGAAAGCAGCAAATCCAAGGGGAGAGTGTTGAAAACAATCAAAGGCTCAGTGGACCCCCTCTCCGGCATCTTCATGGCCAGGGCCATGGTGGCCGGCACCCTGAACCATGAACCGACCCAGGCGATGCTTTCAGACCTGTCCGGGATCAACTGGGACTCCTCTCAGACCGATGATAAGAATTCCTCAACACCATTGCTATTGTCTCTGTTTGACGGGCGCAAAACCAGGGTAGTGATAATCACTCCGCAGGGTACAGAGACGCTGGAGACCATGGCCGGCAAGTTCAATACAGTCAAATATGACTGCAAAGCGCTAACTATGGATATGTCCGTGCCACCAGGCGAGGTATCTGCGAAAGACAAGCCCATGGACTTTACCGTGTGGCTGACTGATGACGACCGGTTCATCCCGGTCAAGGCGAAAGGCCCCACATCCATGGGCGATGCGGAAGTGGAGCTTGAAAAGATGGTGGTAAATGACAACCGGGAGCGCTGTGCCCCCGTTATAATACAATAAAGATATTGGATTGGGGCCCATTTTGCTTAATTTGCATCCCCACTCCTGTCTCATCTTGACAACAGTCACAATTATAAGTATTTCAAATAGGTTAAAGTTAACAGGCAGGGTAATGCCCATTCCCTGCCTCCGCAGAATAAGGCGGAAATTACCTGGGGGGCCTTCCCCCATAATTCAGGTTAAGGCAAGGGGATTGATTATTCCCTGTTGCCAGATTACGGGTATGCCACATTGAGGGCTAGCCGGAACAATCATCCCATCTAGGGAATACTACGGAGGTTCAGATGAAGCTGTGGAAAATTCTGTGTGCAGTTCCCCTGTGCGCTGCAATAGCACTGCTGGGCTGTGATGTGGAAGATGCGCTTGACGGTGATGATGACACCGGCACATCCGAAGAGACTGATACTGGTGCGACCGAAGAAACTGACACTGGTTCGTCCGAAGAGGCTGATACTGGTGGAGAAGAGCTGCCTCAGGTCTACAAGTATGTGAGGATCTGCTCTGTTAACGAGACCGGCGCAGGATCAGAAAACACCTATGGCCCCGACATTGACGCAGTAGAGATCGCCCAGGGCGAAGCCACCTTCTGGGCAGCTTCTGCTCCTAACGACATGCAGAACGTCACTGTGGTAGAAGCCAGCACCTACAAGGATCCTGCCTATGCCACAGGCGAAGCCGACACCACAGATGTGGAAGAGGCCACCTTCACAGCGATTGGCCTGGAGCCTGGCTATATCACCCTCTTCTTCGACACCGACATCGCATATGATGCGGAAATCCGTGTCTATGAAGTTGGCCAGGAAGTGCTCAACGACGACGCTACCAAGAACGACGACGTAATGGTTCAGGTCTCGCTTGATGGCGAAAACTGGCTCAACCTCAATGACGGAATTGCGAAAGGCAAAGAGACCGCAGACCGCGTTGAGACAGAAGCGGGCCTCGGCTACATCCCCTTCGACAGCATCGTTGATGATGGTGCCTATAAACAAGTCTGCTCAACTGTAGATGCCGAATAATCTCCGGCGATGATTCTAAAGTGTTGACGGAAGGGGCGTACTGAAGAGTACGCCCCTTTCTTTTTTTGGAAAATTTGGGGAACCTGTGCCATTCTCCAACTTTGTGAATGAAAATTCCCCCTGTAACATGGTGTCCCAAAATCGGATCAGATGATGAATATTAAACGGAGATATATTCCGGTCGCACTTTTCACCCTCCTGCTCACTGGAATCATGGCAGCATCTTCTGCTGCCGCACTGGGAGCTGAAAACCCCACCGGAACCAAGCTGGATAACAGCCTCATTCGGGCTAACCAGATCCAGCAGGATCTGGACAAGGAGTTCATAACCCTGGCTGCCGGATGGAAGGAGATCTCCAACCGGGCTCAGACCGCTGGACTTACGCCTCCTATCCTCAAGGGTGACGACGTGAACCTGGACATCATCCGCCCGGCCTTGGTGGAGTGCATCAATGCGCCCCTTGATGCGGTATTCCAGTGTGGGGGTGGCACTGCCTACCAGAACATGCTGGCCTGGAAGAATCAGGCCCAGCCCATGGTGGGTGCAGCCCTGGACGGTGTCCTGATTTATCTGGATCAGTTGCGGGTTGATATGCTCGCTGCAAAGGCACGGCTGGGAAAACTGAAGGCCAGGGTGGATGAGGCCCGAAGCTCGGTAGAGCAGATGCGCAGCGAAGGAGGCGCAGAAGCCTGTAAGATCATCGAGAACCCCCTGGAGTCAGCGAGGGCAAAAGAACACGCCCGCAAGACCATGGAGCAGCTCCATGAGCAGACCGATTTTCTCCTGCGCATTGTGATACGGCTGGAGCAGTCACTTGTGCCCCTTGAGAAGGAGATGGCCGAGCTGCCCCAGAAGCTTGAGGAGACCCTGAACCACTTTGGGGATCTGGCCGATTGGCAGACCCCGTAATTCAATTGCCCTCGCTCCGCCCCCCCCCAACCTGCCCATGTCCCAAGCTGCCAGACCGAGCTCACAGACTTAAACCTCCCGGGCCATCTGCTCATCAAGACTTAAGCAGCACATAGACCGCCCCCCACCCCCCATCGTGCTGACGGGCTGAACAATAGGCAGACACCATTCTGCCAATCCTGCCTCCCCCACGCAGCCAGCTTGAGAGCGATTCCTTGAGCACCGGCACGCCATCGGGCGAGTGGAGCCCCCTCCCGTGCACAATGAGCACGCAGCTCAAGCCTTTGCGGATTGACTGCTCCAGGAATGTGGCAACCCGACCTTTGGCAGTCCAGCGATCCAGGCCATGGAGGTCAATCCAGGCCTGCACGGAGAGCTGTCCGGTACGCAGCCTGTGTAGAATTCGGGGATTGATGTCACCCGTGGTCTCTTCGACATACTCTCCCCCGCAGGTGACATCCATATCGCCCTCTCCTGCCACCAGCAGGGCCAATTGGGCCATCACCCATTCCATCTCTTCACGCATCCCGTCGGCAGGAACGTACCTGACCTGCTTCTTCCGTCCGCCTGATTGGCTGCTTTTGCAGACAACTGGCGGGCCTCCAAGGGGCTTCACATCCTCCATGGCAGCCATAAAAAGGGCTGAATCATTGGTCTTCCCAATCTCCTCGAGTTCACGAAGCTCCCCCTGGCCACCCTCCCTCCCAAAAGCCTCGCCCCCATATTGCCCCGAGACTGCAAAAGCAGGAGCAGAGGCACACGCACAAGATGGAGCTGCAGCTTCCACTTTACCCCCAGCTTCCACATCTTCATCGTGGTGGTCTGGGAGATCCTCCTTGGAAAACCCGCAAAGATCAGCGATATTCAAAAATGGGTTCTGCAGTTTAACATCCATAATCATAAAGTTTGCTTGCCAGTCATTTAAGCCATGAGCCCGGGCAACATCAGGCTGGGCAGTTAATTCAATGGGCAGTTAAAATAACATCATTTATGCACAATGCATCAACCCGCCCGAAAAGAAAACGCTGAGGCAAGAATATTAGGTGTATAGAGACCCCATATGGGATCTCCCAAGGTTGACACGAACGCCTTGCGGCTGATATGTTGCCGGGCTTGAAAATAGGATTAATAGGTAAATGAGGCGACTTTTCCAAATTTTTACGCAAGCAGGCAAGGAACTTTATCTGGTAGGCGGAGCTGTCCGAGACCTGGCCATGGGGATCCCTTACCAGGATCTCAAGGATCTGGATTTTGCTACCGATGCCTCACCCAAAGAGACTCAGAGAATCCTCCATGAGGGCGGATTTGGCACCTATCGTACCGGATGGGCGTTCGGCACAGTAGGCACCATCCTGCGTGACAGGATAGATGGGGTTGAAGAGTGTGGAAGAGAGGGCTGCGTCTCCCGGGACGTCCAGATTACCACCTACCGCACCTATGAATATTACACTCCCGGCTCACGAAAACCCCAGGTAAAGTTCGGCAAGAGCCTTGAGCAGGACCTGTCCAGACGTGATTTTGCCATGAACTCCATCGCCATGGGCGAAGATGGCAAAATTATCGACCCCTTTGGCGGTATGGAAGACATCCAACTCAAGCGGATCCGGATTGTGGGCGACCCTGAGCAAACCCTCAGAGAGGATCCGCTCCGCATCCTGCGAGTTGCCAGATTCATCTCCCAGCTTGGATTTACACCCGTAGAAGACGTGGAAAAGGCCGCCAATCTGGCTGCCGCCATGATCCTGGATGTATCCCGGGAGCGGTGGTTCCTTGAGATGAATAAACTGCTGATGGGGCAGGATGTAACATCGGCCCTGGAGTTCCTCTACCGCAGCAGGGTTCTGGGCTTTATTCTCCCCGAATGTGCTGCCATGGTGGGCTTCGATCAAACCAGCGAGTTCCATCACAAGGATGTATGGGAGCACACCAAGCAGGTTACCCACCAGTGCCCCAGAACCCTGGAGTTGAGATGGACCGGCCTGCTCCACGACACAGGCAAGGTGTGGACCAGGGAGACAACCCCTGATGGCAAGGTCCACTTCTTCAGACACGAAGACATGGGGGTTCTCCTGTTCGATGGAATCGGAGAACGGTTCCACTTTGACAACATCCTTCGCCGTAAGGTCCATTTTCTAATCAAGCACCACCTGCGGGCCAACCTGTATGATGGCACATGGACCGACTCGGCCGTGCGACGGTTCATTGCAGACATGGGCGAGCATCTGCATGATCTGCTCATGTTTGCCAGGGCAGACATCACCTCAGGCAGCCAGTTCCGAAGGGATAAGGGCAAGCGACTCATAGACGAGTTGCAACAGAGGTGTGAGGCTATAATCGAGGAGGATGGCAAAGAGCCCCTGTTACCCAAGGGAATTGGCAAACAGATCATGGACGCCTTCTCGCTCCCCCCTGGTCCTCAGATTGGCGAGCTCCGCACCCTGATTGAAAACGCCATAATTGAGGGGCTCATAAAGCCTGGCCTCCCTATGGAAGAATACATCACCTATCTGAGGGACAATGCCACGGTAACGGCAGCGAGCGAATCCCCTGAAGAATCCGAATAGGGCCATCTGGTGCCTGTTGGCTAGTGTTCATCGCTGTGGTTGCCAATAACAGGCACAGGGTGTATCCTTCGTAAGTTACCCCATGGACTGGAAGTGATTAGCAGACAGAGAGGCAGGAGCCTATGAAACTGAAAATCTTCTCCCGCAAATCATTAAAAACCATGAGTATGGCCACCTTAGGTCTTGTTGCGTCGGTGATACTGCTGCTGGGCATTACCGGCGCAGGAGAGGCGAAGAAAGACGAGAGAGGGCCAGGCAAGACCGGCAGCGCCGGTGAGATCCTTGCCAGCGAAGGCGAAAACTGGAAGATGCTCATAGAGCCTGCTACCGAAGGCAAAGTGGGGCAAGTGATGAAGACTGTCCTGCACCTGCTCCCCAAGAAGGAGAGGGGATTCAAATTCAACCTGGACTACCCGGCCAGAATCCGACTGCTCGATCCTTCAGGCAACCTGCAAATGGCGGTTCCCCGGCTGGAGCGTAAGGATGCTGCCTCCATCAATGCAGACGGTGCCATTTTCCATATACTCTACACTCCCATCAAGACTGGTAAATTCACAGCAGAAGCAGTAGTAACCTTCGGGGTGTGCGATCCTAAGAAATGCCAGGTCGCCCATGATACCCTCCGCTGGGATGTGCATGTGAAGTAAGCTGAAAGTTATCAGTTGAAAGTGAGATAATCACAGCTCAAGGTTCAGAAGGTACCCAATAATCCCTAGCCACCCATTGCATCTTGCCCCTTTAATGCACGCTTATTTCTCTTGTTCCTATTGCAGCTTCGGGCACGGTATGCCGTATGTGTGTTCTGTTAAGCTTCAATATCATGCCACCAAGCCCTCAAGAGCTCTATCACGTCTGGTGCGATTTGGGTCTGGTGCCTTACGTCCTTCTCCAACGTCTCGTAGTTGGCGGATCGAGGTGGTATTGCTTCGGTCAACGGTCTC
>CAYZFJ010000009.1:0-10787 GCA_964477705.1 uncultured Myxococcia bacterium
GGCCGAGATCACCTTCGCAGCAATTATCGGAGAAGGCGGTGAGTTAGGCTCCTCCGAGCAGATCCTGAAACTTGAAAATACAGGTTTCGGTGAGTTGAAGATCAATAATATCGTCCTGGAGGACGGCAGCGGGCGGCTTTCAATCATCTATCCCGAAACTGCCGGGTTGGATATCGGCTGTCCGGACATTGCTGATGGACCTTTTACCATTGCACCTGTCACTGAGCAGGACAATTACTGTATGATCGTTGTCCGATTCGAGCCCTCTGCCACCAACACCTCATCGGTGAATGGCAAGGTCATCATCCACAATACTGATGCCCGAAAAGGACAGCTGGTTGTGCCTATCGGCAGTATCAAGTCTGGCCCTGACATTAACATTGATCCTCCTACCGTATTCTTTGAGGATGTGCTCGCCGGTGAAACAGAGACCCGCACCCTGATTGTGACCAATCGGGGCACCCAGCCTCTGCTCAT
The DNA here is from genome assembly GCA_964477705.1 of uncultured Myxococcia bacterium. GTDB lineage: Bacteria > Myxococcota_A > JAVEVO01 > JAVEVO01 > CAYZFJ01 > CAYZFJ01. The sequence goes on from CAYZFJ010000009.1 coordinate 478, forward strand.
TAAAAATATTAGCCTCACAAACATATCCAGCCCCTTCACATGGGCATTCACTGAGGATAGCCGATACAATGACCTCGGGATTTCAGGGATCACCCTCAAGCCGATCTCATCCAATAACGACGATGTGGTCAAGATTGAGGTGAAATACCAGCCTACCCAGTCCGGCTCTGACAGCACCGATCTGGTGTTCGAGTCGAACGCTGTCGACAACAATACGGTCATGGTACCCATCATCGCCGGCTCCCTTGAGCCCTGTGTTGACATCAACCCAATGGAGGTGGATTTCCGTGAGGTCCTTATTGGCACCACAGCAACCCAGCCGGTGAATATTTTCAACTGCGGTAACACCCCCCTGGTGCTCAATCATGTGGGCATTAAAGATGGAACCCATGCTTTCTACGACCTGAAAGCTGACAGCGTACCAAGCTCGTTCACCTGCGACACCAGCTCCACCACCGTGTGCACTGGTGAGTTCACCATGAACCCCGGCGAGAACCACGCAGTATCGGTGACTTTCTCCCCCGATACTGATGCATCAGCCAGCGGCAATCTCGAAATCAAGGTCAAACTGGTTGAAGACGAAGACTACACTGTTCCCCTGAGTGGCATCGGCACTAACAATAGCCCACCTGTTGCTGTGGCTGAAGCCAGGGTTGCGGGCAGTCCCCAGTACGGTTTCTTCGAGACCGAAGCCAATGCCCTTGAGACCATCCCTCTGAAGACCATCGAACTCAGGGGCTCCAATTCTACTGATACGGACGGAACCATCGACACATACCGGTGGAACGTGTGTGCCCGGCCAATCGACAGCGCAGCCCAGATTGCGCCCAGCAGCACCCAGGCAGATGTGACCTTCTTCCTGGACCTGGCCGGTCTATATTGCTTCGAACTAGAAGTATGGGACGATCATGGTGTGGCTAGTAATAAGAAAGCAAGAGCGTGGGTAGAGGTCACACCTGAAGAGGATATTCACGTGCAGCTCATGTGGCTGACTCCTGGCGGACCAAGCCTGGAGCAGGATCAGGGCACTGACCTGGATCTGCACTTCTCACACCCGGCAGGGTCATGGTATGATGAGGTGTGGGACTGCTACTACTCAAACAAAGAGCCCGATTGGGCCATTCAAGGCAGTGGGCTAGACAATCCCAGCCTTGATATTGATGACCTTCGTGGCCCTGGGCCTGAGAATATCAACCTGGACAACCCGGAGAATGGGGTTAAGTATAAGGTTGGCGTTCATTATTGGGAGGACAACGGCTATGGAGTCTCCTACGCCACAGTACGTATCTACATCCAGGGGCAGATGATGCTGGAATTACAGCATAAAGCCCTGAACATGCACGAATTCTGGGATGTGGCTACCATTGAATGGCCCAGCGGCCGGATCACAGAGAGGGGTAACGTGTTCCCCTATACACCGCCCAACTGGAACAACTGATTGTTGATTCCTCCATTCTAAGCGGTTCATCCTCACCATTAAGCCCGTAGGGCCTCCCAATAGTTTGTGACACTCTCCCACTCTTTTACCAATAATCAACTACGATTACCTTGATTTATCCCCTCAGCAGCCAGGCTCACAGCCCGACCTCATGCACTCCTTTTAATTGACATCCATCAGGCATGTGCTCCACCTGCCAAAGTGACGTAGACTATTCCCAGCCATACAAGGCCCTGCAAATAGAAACATGAAATTTCTTGCTGAGATATTCCTGATGGAAAACAACTCACACCAAGGCATATCAAAGGAAAAGTGACTTAATTATTATGAGATGATATAGTGAGGGATTATTGTCATGAGCAAACCATCCTCCGTGGTGTGTTGGCAGGAGAATATTGATGAAAAGACCCTCCCATTCAATCTTGAGGACCATTGGAGCAACAGTGGTTATGATTCTGGCAGGAGCGGCTATAGGCTGCGACGGCGGTTTTGTGGATTCCAATGCTCCGATCATTCAGGTCAATCCCAGCACAGTTCACTTTGAACCAGTCCAGGCTGGCCATGTGAGACATCTCTCCGTGATCGTTAAAAATGTTGGCCAGCAACCGCTCATCGTACGGGAAATCAGCATGGCCTCTACCGATCCTGAAGCCCTGAGCATTGTGACTGACAATCTCCCTGAACTACCCCATTCTCTGGCCAGGCTCAGCGAAATCCAGGTTAATATCAAGTATGCCCCAACCGTGTCGGGGGCACAGCCCAGCGGCGTAATTACCATCAAGAGCAATGATCCCAACCGGGCCACATCCACCGTCGCTGTGATGGTCAGCGCCACCACCACTGGATTGAGCATTCAGCCCAACATGCTGACCTGGGGCCCCACAGAGATCACCAACATCAGCAGTTGCGCCTATACAGCGGGCAGCAAGAGCTTTACCCTGAGAAACACCGGTAATGATGTGCTTACCATCACATCCTGGAACTTGGAAGAGTATGAGGGCACCAGCAATCCAGAGGATCAGTTCTCCGCATGCCCCGGCTCCACTACCATTCTAGGCGAATCCGATGTCAACTGGAGCGTGGTGTTCCATCCGAAATCTGCAGGGTTACATCGGGCAAGGCTGGCCATCACATCTTCGGCAGGAACTCAGCACCTGATTCTGCAAGGAGGAAGCTTAGACGGTGGCTCGTTAGTTGTGGTACCCAGCTCCCTCTATTTCTCCAATGTGTCCGTTGGGCAGAGTCAGAACAAGAGCTTTACAATCACCAACATCGGCAGTGAACCGGTCACCGGCAGCAGCATGGAATTTGTGCCTTCTCAGCTGGCTGACGTATTCTCTATTACGCCCACCGCCCTGGGCACCCTTGCCGCCCAAAACGGTGCTGCCAGCCTCACCGTCCGCTTCATGCCCCAGGATAACCAGCCCATAGACGGCAGCCTGCTCATTCATCACAGCCTGATCAGTGAGTCACCCATTGAGGTATTGTTGTATGGCAACAATGCTGTAGCATCTTTCAACTTTGATCCTCCAGTGGTGGAGTTTACAGGTCTGGAGCCGGGCGAGAGCGAGACATATACGGTTGCCTTGTCAAATTCTGGTACTGGTAACCTGGTTATTGACAACGTAGAGATCGGCGAAAAGGCCCCCTTCAACGGATGGGAGCAATTCGAGGTAATTCCCTCAAGTTTCAGCGCCACCCTGGGAGCCGGAGACATTACCAGCGTTCAGGTCAAGTATACCCGGCCACAGTCTGGAATAAGCAGCGGCTGCCTGAATATCAGCCACAACGCTCCTGTTGGCGATAATCCCCTGTGCCTCCTGGTCAAGTCTACCGCATACAGTGAACTGGCCAAGCCCGTTGCCAACATCACCGGCGCTACCAGTGGAAATATCGGAGAGACAATTGCTCTCTCTGGAGCCAGCTCACAAGCCAATGAGAGTGGTGCTACCATCCAGGATTACCGGTGGATGATGGCGAGCAAGCCTACGGGGAGCGCTTCCATGCTCAACCTGAACTCCAGCCAGGATGTGAGCTTTAAGCCCGACAAGGCTGGCAGCTACACATTTGTTCTGACTGTAAAGGACAGCAACGGATTGCGCAGCAACGAGGCCATGATTCAGGTGTCCGCAAACTGAGCCCATAACTGGCGATAGCTGATATCCCATTCCTCCTCTCCCCTCTGCACTCTGCCCACTCCAAATGTAATGGCGACACGGAACCCTGAAGTGCGAGAGCCGCTCGCCCCTACTAACGATTGAAACTAGAGCTCATAGGCTCCCTCCTGAACGGCAACACACAAAACACACAGTCCATGGTTAGAGCACAGGGGCCCACTATAACCCGCTAATAGATGGTGTTGTTGCAACACCAGTGGGGTTGGCCTTGACCTGTAAAGGGAGGTGGGATAAACTCAGCCGGAATATTTTTAAGGGTATTTACCCAAGTGTTAAGTCCATTATGGAGATTGCTTTGCTCAACCCAATTCCCTTTGGCAAATACTGGCTTCTGGAACGGATAAGCGTGGGAGGAATGGCTGAAATTTTCAAGGCCAAGACCTTCGGGGTACAGGGCTTTGAAAAGACTATCGCCATAAAGCGTATTCTCCCCAACATGGCAGAAGACAAAGAATTCATAGCCATGTTCGTTGACGAAGCCAAGCTGGCAGTCCAGTTGAACCACCCCAATATCTGCCAGATATACGAGCTGGGTCGCAACAACGATTCCCATTACATTGCCATGGAGTTCATACATGGCAAAGACTTGCTAAGAATCCAGAGCAGGCTACGCCGCGAAGGGCGGCTCCTTCCCCTGGAGATGTCTATCTATACTATTGCCCGTATCCTGTCGGCCCTGGATTACGCCCATCGCAAGCAAGACCCTCGGCTCGGTCCCCTCAACCTGGTTCACCGGGACATCAGCCCCCAGAACATCATCATCTCCTATGAGGGCGACGTTAAGCTGATCGATTTTGGCATTGCCAAAGCCACCAGCAGGAGCACCCGCACCCAGGTGGGTGTCCTCAAGGGCAAATTCGGCTACATGTCGCCCGAACAAGTAAACGGGCAAGACATAGACCGGCGGTCAGACATCTTCTCTGTGGGGACCGTACTGGCCGAGATGCTCACCGGTAAGCGGCTGTTTGCCGCTGAGAGCGATTACGCCACCCTGGAGAAGATCCGTCGTGCGGAATATGAGCCCCTGAGTTCACTGAATCCTGAGATTGACAGCGAACTTGAGAAGATTCTGGCCAAGGCCCTGGTTGCCGACCGGAACAACCGCTACGCATGGGCCCACGAATTTCAAGAAGATCTAGAGAGATACCTGACCGAACGGCGGTTGTCATTTTCCCAGAGCAAAACCGCGTCCTGGATGAAAGACAACTTTGTCGATGATCTGGCCCGTGAGAAAGAGCTCCTTGAAAAACAGCACCAGCTCTTAGAGGAAGGCATCCGTGAAGCAGGTGCCAGGCAGCAACAGCAGCAACAGGGCATCTCCCTACCAATGGGAGAATATCAGGACACAGAAGGGCAGACAATTGTCTCTGCTTCTCCCCTGGCTCCCCCGGCGCCTGGAACCGGCGTGCCTGGGGCACCATCAACAGAGTCCCAGGCTTGGGGTGGCGGACAAGGGCAGCAGGGCGTCCCAGACAACATGGCGCCATACCCATACGGAGGTTCCCCCGGAAGTATACCGGGCAGCAATATGGCCGGTGGTTATCCTGGCAGCAGTCAAGGACTATATGGAGCAGGCGACGGAGGTGGTTACCAGCAACCTGGTTACAACCAGCCCGTAGGCCAGCCTGGCCAGTTTGGCCAGCAGCCAGCGCCTTCATGGGCAGCCCCCCAAGGCGACAGTCAGCCCACAGCACCGCCACCATGGGCGGCTGGTGCTCCATATTCCCAAGGCACGCCATATGGGCAAGCAGGCCCTGGTGCTGCCCCACCCCCCGCATGGGCAACCACACCAGCTCCCCAGGGCCAATACGGCCTGCCACAACAGCAGACAGGCGGATACCAGCCATCCCCTTATGGCATGCCGCAACAACCTGTAGGCCAGCCAATGCAAGGGCAGGTGCAGGGACAAGGTCCTTTTGGTCAGACCGATTTTGTTGCGCCCGTTTCAGCCGGTGCCCCTCAAGGTCAAGGAGAAGACCCAGTCACCCTGCCCTTATCAATGCCAGTGGCCGGTCAGCAAGGCACAGGAACCATCGGTGCCCCTGTCACAGAGAATCAAGGGCTCCCTGCATTTGCTCTGTCGGATCAACTCCCAGCCGGGCAAGCCAGCGACGCAGATGAAACAGATGGGCATGATGAAGACCATGAAGATGGAGAAGTATATGAAGAAGAAGAGACCTCCATCCTTCGCACAATTATGGTGGTGTTGATCCTGCTCCTTATAGCTGGCGGTCTGGCTGGTGGCGGATACTGGCTCTACATGGCCAAATTCAAGCAACCGGTTCAGCCTGCGGGAATCACCGCCAACGCTGTTGGGCAACTGGAACTGGCGATCACCCCCCAAAGTGGATTCCAGGCGTTCCTGAATGACAGACTCATAGGTGATACGAGCCCTATCAGTGTCTATATTACTGAAGGCAAGGGCTCACTCACTATAAAGGCCCCCGGGTATGTAACCTACCAGGAGAATCTTGTGCCACAGGCCGCTACACCACAGCAAGGAGCAGCGGCTACGGCCAAGTCCAATGCTGCTGGCGCTGGCGATGGAAACGGAGAGAGCCCTGCCGCTCTATCTGGCGCCTTCAATGCCAAACTGGTGAAAGAAATTACTCTTGCCGTTGAAGACAAGATGGCCCAGGTTTCCATGAGTGTCTTCCCTGAGCCGGATAAGCCTTTCAAGGTAACTGTCTCCATGAAAGACGGGAACGGAGAGGCGGTTCATGAGTCGACTACCCAGCCCTTCAGTCTGGCACCAGGCACATACGACTTCACAGTTGAGCGCGATGGTATGGCACCGAAATCTTTCCAGACCCAGTTAGAGGCAGGACAGATATACAGACGATACACCAACCTCACCGCCACATCTGCCAACGATCAGGCTGGTACGGGAGGAGATCTGGCTGGCGGCGGGAGCACCGCTGGAGTGGAAGCCCAGGGCCAAACCCAGGGCCAAACCCAGGGCGAAGGCACAATCACTATCTTTGCCGGTATGAACGTAACCGCAAAGGTTATTGTCGATGGGGTCGAGACTGGCGTGTTAACACCTGTCCATTCCATCAATCCTCTTAAGCTGCAGGCTGGTCAGCATACGGTGCGGCTGGTGGATGGACGCCGCATTGTGGAACAATTGGTTGAACTCACTCCAGGCGTACATCCTCCAATTATCACCTCATTCTGAATTCCAATCGTGATTGCGCTCATTGATCCCTGATCCAATCCCTACTCCCTGATTCTAGCTCTCAATCCCGATTGCAATTTCAGTTAAGGTCCCAACGACTATCTTCAATAATAAATAGATGGCTGTTGCCATTTTCATGTGTATGTGCCAATACCACCAATCCGGCCAACGGGATGAGGCTACACTGCCTAATAAAGCCCCTGAGAGAAAATTTTGCGCACCTAAAGGTAATTTTTAGTGGCAATTTGTGTTTCCATAACAATGTTGTAACGTGCTCAAATAGTATTGCACTGGTAACACCGGGCAAATTCGAGATACATATAAGGAGTCTGCTCACGATGACGGTTTCCAATAATCCCACTTCTTCAACCCTAAAGATCAATCCTGAACAACTCAGTTGGACATGCGATCTTCAGTTGGTTCGTTCCCTCGCTGGAGAAGATGGTAATAATAATGAGCATCCCGTGCCTTCAACCAGCAATTCAATGCTCCAACAGCAGGCTGGAGCCTCCGAAGTATTATGCTCAACAACAACCCATGGTGAACTCTCACTGTCGCCCAATTCCCATATTATTGGCCAGGACAGAGCGGTAAAAGCTCTGATCATGGGGTGTGAAGTCCAGGGCCCCGGGTACAATGTGTTCGTGTGTGGACCAGCAGGCACGGGAAAGGCATCCACGGTCAATAAAGTGCTTGTCGACCTGCAGAAGAAACACCGTTTCAATCCCAGGGATCGGGTCTATGTAAACAACTTCATCGAACGGGAAAAGCCACGTCTCCTCACCCTCCCTCCGGGTGTGGGGTCCAAACTGCGCCGCGGTATGGATGATTTGATCAAATACCTGTGTCGGGAGATCCCTAGAGCCTTCGAAGGCGAATCCTTCCAGAAGAGCAAAGACAAGGCAATCAACCGGTTCGAAAAAGACGAGCGGAAGATCCTGCGCCGGTTCGAAGACAAAGCCCGAAAGCATAACTTCGTACTGAGCCAGGTCCAGTCTGCCACGTTCACCCGCCCGGATTTACTTGTCGTAGTGGGAAAGCACCAATACGAGATGGATGATCTGGCCTCTGCTATTACTGCCGGAGAAGTGAAAAATGTGAACCTGGAAGAGATTGAGCGCCGCTATCTGGGGCTCCGCAACGAGCTGGATGCCCTGCTCCGCTCTATCCGCCGTAAAGGTCGGGATCTCATGGATGAGATTGCTACCCTGGAGCGGCAGGCAGGAAAGATTGTGGTAGGAGGATTTCTTGACGACCTGAAAGAGACCTTCAACCAGCCTGAGCTGCAAGCATACTTCTCTGAGGTGGAGTCCAACATCCTGGACAACCTGCATATTTTCGTGGAACAGGATGACGAACCAGAAGGGGGACAGCCCGCAGCCCGTCACGGGCAAGGGCAGGGACAGGGACAAGGCCAGACCAAACACGGTTCCGACTCAGACCCATACCGGGACTTCAGGGTGAATGTGATCCTGGACAACTGTAACCGAACCCACAGCCCACTGGTTGTTGAGACCACTCCCACCTATGCCAACCTGTTTGGTACCATCGAGCGGGATGGGGAAGACGGGCCTGGCTTGCCCCACTTTCTCAGGCTCAAGGCAGGTAGTATTCTGGAGGCCGATCAGGGGTTCCTTGTTTTCCATGCGCCAGATGCATTCAGCGAGCCGGGAGTGTGGAAGGCACTTAAGCGGACCCTCAAACATGGCAAACTGGAATTCCAGGCTGCCGAAGGTCAGGGAGCACTCTCCCTCAAGCCTGATCCAATCGACGTGGATGTGAAGGTCATAGTCACTGGTGATGCGGAGCTTTACTACGAGTTGTTCGTCAACGATGAGGAATTTCCAAGGATATTCAAGATCAAGGCTGACTTTGAGGAGCTTCTTACAAGGAACACCGAGAATATCCGTAAGTATGCCCAGTTCATCAGGCGGTTTTGCCAAGAGGAAAACCTGAGAAATATCAGCGATGAGGCTGTCGCCAGGCTCATCGAGTTCAGCGCCAGGGAGGCGGACCATAGCTCCAAGCTCTCTGCCCGGTTCTCCTTGCTGGCCGACCTGCTCCGTGAGGCAGACTACTATGCCCAGAAGTGCGGTCAAGACACCCTCAATGTAATCCATATTGAGCAGGCCAAACAGGCCAGGATCGCCAGACACGACCTCCTGGAGCGCCGATACCGTGAAGAGATTGATGAAGGAACCATCCTCATTAACACCAGCTCTTCAGAGATTGGACAGATCAACGGACTTACAGTCATAGACCACGGCGACCACCGGTTCGGACGGCCATGTCTAATCACTGCTGCTGTGGGTGCAGGTATGGAGGGGCTAATCAGCCTGGAGCGGGAAGCGAACATGTCTGGCCCAATCCACAGCAAGGGAGTAATGACCATTGCCGGTTTTCTCAGGAGCAGGTTTGGTATGAAAGAACCGCTCGCCCTCTCCGCCAGCCTCTCTTTTGAGCAATCTTACGACGAGGTGGATGGTGACAGTGCATCCTGTGGCGAACTGTGTGCTATTATGTCTGCCCTATCAGGCGTGCCGGCCAAGCAGGGCATTGCCATTACCGGCTCAATGAATCAGACCGGAGTGGTGCAGGCAATCGGAGGTGTGAACGAGAAGATTGAGGGATTTTTCAGCCTCTGCGAACGCCGGGGCCTTACTGGGCAGGAAGGGGTGATCATTCCTGCCACCAACGTGTCGGGATTGATGTTGGATGAACGGGTCACCCAGGCTGTCCAAAACGGCAAATTCAATGCATGGCAGGTGAACACCATCGAAGAGTGCATTGAGCTTCTCACCGGAGTGGAGGCTGGCATTCTCAATCCAGAAGACAACCAGTATCCGGCGGGTACAGTGTTCAGGATGGTGCAGGACAGGCTCGATGCGTTTTCCAGGACTGCTAAAGAGAAGCCCTTCCTTTACGAACAGACAGTCCGCAGCCAGAGACGACAGGCCGCTGCTCCCAAATCGTAACAGGTCAGGATGCTGAACACCGTGAGCAGAGAGCATAAGATGTGTGAACATATGAGGCGATCCTTGGCCAACTGAGCAAAGGAAATGTCTTTTGCTTGCTCATTACTTCTGTTTCTGATATTTCAATCATCGTTGTATGATGACAACTTAACCCTGAACCAAATCCGAAACATTTTGATTGGGACTGTGGCAGGGAATGACAGACACTCTGTAGTTTATATTACGGAAGGTGTGGAGAGAAGGAGGATTCCCATGGATAATCAATGTGATAAGAATAAGTTTAACGGTGTAAAAGTATTCACCGCCACCAAAGCAAGGGAGCGTGAAGAGCTGGGAGAACTGATTACCCAATGGCTTCACAATACTCCCGGAGTCAAGGTAGTAGACAAGACAGTTACCCAGTCATCTGACAGGGAATTCCACTGTCTAACCATCACCATCTTCTATATCCTGGACTGAGTAAGAGCGGCGTGGGGGGCCCTATCGCCGCTGTTTAACACGTTCAGATCAAATATTTCGCCCACACCCACACACTCATCCCT
>CAYZFJ010000009.1:10797-36610 GCA_964477705.1 uncultured Myxococcia bacterium
CTACCTCTGCCCTAACAGACCTTGGTATCCACATGCTGTGGTAAACACTGAACACCAAAACCTCAACGGGATTACTATTGTAATCAGATGAGTTTGGGGAATTTGTGGAAATGTGCCATAATCGGAATCCTTATTCCGGTCCATGAGACACTGACAAGGATGTGAATATGTTCCGATTTCCACAGGCACTACTTTTGGGATTTGTCATCCCGCTTTATCTTACCGCAGGCTGTTCGGTGACCCTGTTCGATTCTGCCAAGGTAAAAAAGATAGAACCGGCCCAAGACGAACCTACCCTTGAGTTTACCGACTCATCTCCAGTGCTGGAAACAATTCATACATCCTTTGGAATACTCTGGAGGACGGACTATGGCTTCTTCCTGTTCGACAACGAGGGCAACACCCGCCACATCAGCATGGATCAGGGTCTGCCCTCTGACAGGATTACCGTAGTAGCCGAAGGGCTGAAGTCACTCTGGATAGGTACTGACCAGGGATTGGCAAGCCTTCGGGATGGCGCAATCACCACTGTGCCCCTGCCCTGGGATGAAGAACCTGTTGTTCTCCCAGATGATTCTGGCACAGCATCAAAACCCCTGAAAACAAACGAGAAACAGTCAGGTAACAAAATCAGCACCGGCAGAGCACAACAAACCCTCACCCAACCCGCTCCAGAGCAGACTATCGTCAAACCCGACCCAATTGAAGTCACTGCCATTGCCTGGTCCGATGAATACCTGGGTCAGGCTCCAGCCATCTGGGTTGGGAGTGAAAAGGGACTGGTGACCAGCGCCGATGGCAAGGTATTCGTGGAGGTGTTTTCCGGCATCGCCGTAAATCACATCATGACAGACTCCACCGCTACTGTATGGGTGGCCACAGACAGCCACGGCATCATCAAAGTAGGGTCCGGCGGCACTCTGGAGAGCATCGGACTGGGAAATGGACTCCCATCCCTCCACGTGGACAACCTAGCAATCACCAGGACCGGTGCTCTGTTAGCCTGGAACTGGGGCAATAATAAGAATGCCTGGATAGCCTTTCACGACCAGAGCACCTCCTTCTGGCAGGGTTTTAGTCTGGCAGGCCTCAATGGTCCAGCCCAGCTTGAAGAGCTCACCGTACGAGACAGGAAGCTAATGGCAAAGACCGATTCCGGGTTCTTTGAAATAGAGCCCTTCCGCAAGCCTGATCCTATTGTGCTGGAAGAAGGTCAAGCTCCTCCCCCACCGCCCAAACTGACCATGAAGCCCATTAGGTTTACTCCCCAGCCCCCGGTACTGATCCCGGAAGATCCGTTCACAACCAAATACGGCAAGCGCACCCGAGCCGAAGAAGACCTCTACTCAGGCAGACTGCTAGCCAAGCTGAAAGGCCCCACCGACCGCAAGAATGCACGGACCTATGACAAGCTGAAGAACAAGGTAGATAAATCCCGTGCCAAATACATTGAAGCCAGAGACATAGTCGCAGCGTTAGTACTCCAATTGACCCAGCTTGAGGATCAGATTGCGATTGAGCGGGAGAAGGTAAAATCCATAAAGAGTGAAGCACTGGCCGCAACAACTGCATCAGCGGGTACCACAGGATTAGATGGATTAGGGGATGGTAGTACCGGCAATGCGGAGGGCGAAATCTTCATTTTCCAGGAAGAAGAACGACTCTGGCAGATGGAAGATACACTTACTTCATCTCAGGAAAAAATGAACCAGGATCGGGAAAAAGAACTTGCTGCAAGGGATAATGCACTGGACGCCCAACAGGAACTACTCGACTTCGTCGAGAAGATAGCTCCTCCCGGCACTTATCCCCAGTGGCTTAAGCAGTCACCGTGGAGCAACTTCTACAACGCCACCGAAATTAAAGCGGCCCAGTTCCCCCTCAGTGCAGCTAGTCTGTCGCACCCGCCCATGACCGTGAATCAGTGGCACATCCCAGACCAATCCCTAACCAACAGCATGGTGGTCTCCATGAACGGCAACCGGGATGGTGAGCTTTTCTTGGGCACAGCATCATTGGGACTGCTTGGCATCCAGAGAGACGATAAAAACAGCAGATGGTTCCGGGCTAACGACCTGATCCCATCATCAAGGGCCATGGGGCCTGCCATTGACAAGCATGGTAACACGTGGGTTATCAGCAGGGATGGTGGCCTCTTCAGGCACCTGAAGGGGCATAGTCTGGAGTGGGAGCGAATGCTTATCGGACAAACCAGAAGCAGAGCTCACGCACTGGCTGCTGACAGGCAGGGGCGCATTCAGGTTTTCAATCAGGTGAGCGAAGGCTGGCGGCTGAGCCGCCACGACGGTACTGCCTGGCAACATTCAGAGCCATATCCTCTCTGGCTGGCTGAAGGCAAACCAGTTCCCAACATGCAGGTTACCTCCTTTGATGTTGATGGGGGTGGCAAGGCATATCTAGCATTAGCCCTGGGAGAAGATGGTCAGAAAGGTCGCCGACTTCAGCCAGCGGGCGTACTGGAGCTGTCCCCTGGAGCGGAGAATGCCCCCGTTCACCACCTGATGGACCCATCACGCCGGCTCTCGTTTGCAGAGCCTGGCAGGCAACTCCCCAACAACAGGGTGAACAGGCTGCGGGTGTCGGCCAATGGTATGGTGTGGATGGCTACCATGTCTGGATTGGTGAGACTCCACGGAAACGATATGCAACTCCTGGACGAGAACAGGGGGCTTCCGGGTTCGGTCATCAGGGATCTCCTGGTGGATAATCAGGATCGAGTCTGGATTGCCCTGTCCAGGGGTGTGGCTCTGGTAGATAAGGAGAGCCTCCAGTTTGAGTTCTATGCGGAGGCTGAGGGGCTACCCTCCGGAGGGGTGCAGGAGGTATTTACTGGAGAAGCCAATATGCTGTGGGCCCTTACTGAACAGGGTCTCGCCATGCGGAGAGCAGATCAGTTCGCAGGCATCGAAACTGCCAGCCTGGGTATTAATCTTTCTGAAATACAGAACCCTGTTTTGGACCAGAACAACCGCCTGTGGGCAGTTACCCGGGACAGGCTGATGCGGTATAAAGCGTTACCTGACAAGCCTGCTGAGAAGCCAAAGGAAGACAAATTAGAGGTGTCCCTGTAAGGGAAGCGCAAGGTACAAGGTAAAAGGGAAGTTGAAAGTGGAAAGATAAAGATGAAAAGTGGAGTGAGCATGGTTCAGGGCTAGTAAAGTACCGGCAAGGTTATCCCCACCTTCTGACAAAACTCCCCGATTGACCGCCCACCTACCGACCTCTGAATCCGTGTTCTTTTAAGGTAGTTTGAGTTCAGCAAATTGCTTGGGCGGGCTGGGTGCGCCGCTGACGAAGGGCACGGCATGCCGTGCCCCTACAGACGTTGGGAGGGAGGTATTGGGAATTAGTGGTGGTGACCCACATTGTTCCTTGCACCTAATGGCCTCACACGAAGACACGAAAATGCGGAAGGTGTGAACATGGGACATTGAACGGGAAGGGGCACGATTTTTGATTATGTGGACTGTTACCATCCGAACCCTGAATTGCCTACTGCCCACTGCCTACTGCCCACTGACAACTGACAACTGACAACTTTCACATTCTACCTTCCACTTAGTACCACACGCTCTTCAAGGTTCTTCAGGCGGTTTTCCAGCTCTTCCCACTCCACCATCAACAGGCAGCTCTCCTCGTCAAGAGCCTGCCTCTCCCTCTCCAGAGCCAGCGCAGTCTCCACCACATCATAGGTCTCAGGCAACCCCTGCAGCTCCATAATCTCTGCCATGCGCCACTCAACCGCCGCTATTCTGGTCTCTACAGCCGCAAGCCGCTCCCGAACAGGTCCAGTCTCCCGATATAGCCTGTTCCTCAGCTCTGCCTATCTCCTCTTCCGCTCCTTGTCCCCCAGCCGGACCTCAGCAGAAGAAGCAGCCCCCAACTCCCCAGCACCAGTACGAGCAGAATCATCAGCAGAAGCCCGCCCACTCATCTGTTGACCTCCTGCGGCTGAGACGAGCGTCAATCCAGAACCGTCTCCCCCTGAGAGCGCCTTCATGTGCAGATAGTCATCATAATTCCCCGGATACCGAACCACTCCGCCCCCCGGAGCCACTTCCACCACACAATTGACCACCTTATTAATGAAATACCGATCATGGCTGACCAGCACCATAGTGCCATCATAATTGGCCAGGGCTTCTTCAAGCACTTCCCGCGAAGCCATATCCAGGTGGTTGGTTGGTTCATCCAACAGGAGCACATTCCCAGGCGATATCAGCAGCAGAGCGAGAGCCAGCCGCCCCTTCTCACCACCGGAGAGCACTGACACCTTCTTTTCAACCTCGGCCCCATGGAATCCAAAAGCACCCAGAATGCGGCGCACCTTCGGCACAGCCTCAAGGCTCGCATGGCGCTGGGCCTCCTCAAGGACCGTATTCTGCGGGTTCAGCACCTCCAGAGCGTGCTGGGCGAAATAGCTCACCTTCACATTGGCCCCAAGGCAACGCTCACCCTGGTCCAGCGTCAATGTGCCTGCCAGCATACGCAGGAGAGTACTCTTGCCTGCACCATTAACCCCCACCAGGGCCAATTTGTCACCCCTGGCCACGGAGAAATCCAGGTTTGAGTAAACAACCTTGTCACTATAGGCCTTACTCGCACCGTTGAGAGTGATCGCTTCCTTGCCACACCGGGAAGTACTGACAAGCTTCAGCCCCATAGCCGATTTGGACTGAGCAGCGCCTAAACCCCCACTCCAGCCTCCACCTGCCCCACCACCAGACACCTTCTCAAGCTGGTCCTGAAGCTTATCGAGGACCTTCTGCCTGCTCTGGGCCTGGGAGGCCTTGGTAGCCTTGGCCTTGAACCGGTTCACAAACCGCTCAGTAGCCTCGATCTTCTTCTCCAGGCCGGCCACCATGCTCTGCTGCCGCTCCTCTTCTTCAGCGGCTCTTTTCAGGTACTGCTCATAATTCCCAGGATACTGACGCAGTCTTCCATCCCTGAGCTCAGCCACCTCCGTGACAAGCCGGTTAAGAAAAAACCTGTCGTGGGCAATCATAACCAGAGTACCCTGATAGGCCTCCAGATAGCTCTCCAGCCAGTCGATAGCCTGCAAATCGAGGTGGTTGGTAGGCTCATCAAGGAGGAGCAGATCAGGAGTAGCCAGAAGCAGCCTGGCCAGCAGCACCCGCATCCTGAAACCACCGCTCAGTTGGACCATGGGCTTGTCCAAGTCCTCAATGGGCACACCAAGTCCAAGGAGCACCTTACGGGCACGGGCCTCCACAGTGAAACCTCCCATAGTCTCAAACTGTCCCTGGAGCATCCCATACCTGGCGACCAACCGTTGATGCTCTAATCCTTCGGCAGAACCCTCCTCATCACCACCGGCAGGGCCCGACAGCACCTCCTCAATGGAGCGCATCTCATCTTCCATATGGAGGATATCAGCGAATGCGCCCAGAGCTGCCTCAAGCACGGTCCCCCTGCCGATAGCGGCCTCAGCTCCGGCCAGCCCGGTTGCTTCCTGGGGCAGATAGCCGATGGTGTAATCCTTCGGTTTCTCAATCCGGCCACTGTCCACAACCTCCTCACCAGCCAGGATCCGGAAGAGAGTGGTCTTGCCCGCCCCATTAGGCCCCACCAGCCCAATCCGAGCACCAGGCGTCACCGCCCAGTCCAGATTCTCGAATAGAGGTCGTTCTGTGTATTGTTTAGAGATGGAATCTAGTCTGATCATTGTGGTCTATGGTCTATTCTTGCAACTCAGCAGTAGAAGAAGTGGCAGTGTCAGTGGCCTGGGCATCAGTCACTTTACGAAACCTAATGTAATCGAGAGCAAACTTACACTCGTCGCCGGTTGAAGATCCTCCGTTGATTTGGATAGCAATCTTAATCATGCCTGAAGGAAGAGCAATCGTATTACCGGATCTCCAGGAGCTCAGGCTGTTATACTGATCCTGCCCATTCATCTCTCCAACCATGGGTATGTCATTAATCGCTAAAGTCGCCACACCCATATCCGTCCCAGTTACAAAACCTGCTTCAACCTGATATTCTCCAGCCTCAAAGATATGTTGATTGAAACTGAACCATCCCTCTCCCTTACCATCTGCGCAGGTGAATTCCAGAACATGCCCCCTGCCAGCCTGCATGAACATTTGCTGCTCACCCGGCTTAACAGGCTTGGCATGACCATTATGATTGCTCACCGGAAACTTCGATTCCGCTTCCACATGCAATACATTGGGATCAAATTTCATCTCCCTGTTGCTCAGAGGAATCAGACGCCCTTTTGTGCCACCTCTGTATGTGTATCGATAAAAATCCCGCTCCTGATAATACTGAAAAAGCTGCCGGTTATGCTCAGAACCGTGATCACGCACCACCACCACGTCTCTGTTGTCAGGATCATGGTCCATGGAAACAAATCCGAACCGGTAAACACTATCATCCTTGTCAGGATTGCTGCCTACGGGGATGATCACCACGCTGTTCTTCAGTTCCTGCTCAGTCACCAGGGTCTCGATGCGTCTATCAACGCCCCAATATCCCCATCCACGCACCCCGGAAACCTCGCGCCAGAAGGCAGGGACTGCATAACCAACATTATGGAGCATCAGCCCAGCAACAAATGACACCAACATGGCAGACAGGAGCAACAGGGCCCAAGTACGCACCTTGCTGCCAGCGCTGCTGCGCCCCGTCTTTTTACTGTTATCGGGCATGGATTCCGCAGGTTCTGACACACTGAGAGGCTTTATCCTCCGCCTCACGGAATGCCATCCGACAGTTATAGCAGACCCTGCCATCAGGGCCATGGCCGGTAAACCGGTGAAGTAGTACCTGGGACCAAAACAGTTGCCATGGTAGTAGTAAAAAAAGTAGCCCGCTACGGGGATCAACGCCCACGCCCAGATGAGCAAAATCTCATCTGGATTTCCCGAAACCGCCAGAGAACCAGGCTCATGTGCGCCCAGCCTCCCAATTTTCCCAGCTCTCCCAGGTCTTCCAGCCCGCCCCCCGCCATCAACTCCCGCTGAACTTCCGCCATCAGCAAGACCTGGCTGATTGAGCCTACCTCGCCCCACCCCAAGGGGAACCAGAATACCCGCCAGAAAGAGAACCACCCCCAGGCCCCCACCCCACAGTTTACGAGAGAGGTCAGCCAACCTTATAGAGGTGACTTTCGCTGCCAGAGCAGGTGTGAATTCCTGCCCAGCCAGATCCGGCCCATGCTCCCTGGGGCACCCTATGCCCTGGCCAAAGCCGGGGCGATGGCAGTCCGGGACTGGTTCGGTAAGCCCAAAGTACACATCCTGGGGCCACACCATGGGATCGCCTGTCTGAATCTGATTATAGGCAAACTGGAGACTACCGGTAAGAATAGCTGCCACTGGAACTACCATCAGAAACAGCAGACGGAGCCAGCGGTATTCTCTGTTCGAGAGCCAGAGCCAGACCCCATGAAATCCGATGATAAGAGCAATGAGCGCCCCATCCATGGCACGGACCAGAAAAAGGCCACCAAGGGACAGGCCGCACACCAGAAAGAAAAACACCAGCCGCCGCCCAGCACCACTAGTCTCGACAGCATGCCCATGCCCTGAGAAGATAATCTCCATGTACCTGGAGCCGGTCAGCCAGGACCAGACAGCCACAGAGGCCAGAAGGGCACCAGCCGGATGGGCCATCATGGAAGAATTCATGAAAAGGAAAAATGGAGAAATGGCAAGCAGTACTGAGGCCAACACGCCAGTCTTATAACCAAATACTCGCCGCCCAATCAGGTACACCATCATCACGGTCAGGCCGCCAATGATGGGGTTGACTAACCACGGGGCACCAGCCAGCACCCCGATGGCGAGAATGGCGGGCCACCCCGGCTGAAAGAGGCTGTACCAGTTGCCATCATTAACCATGAACCGGAACGAAAAAAATTCTGCCAGAGGGTGTGATGGCACACTGATCATCCCATCAGCGAAAACCCGGGCCTGCCAGAGATAATTAATGGAGTCCTGCACATGGGGAATGCGATCCAGGACCATGACCTGCACAGCAGCGGAGAAGGCAGTTCCAGCCAGGGCCATCAACAGGGGTATAATCACGCTCCAGCGATTCTTGCCTGAAGCAGAACGGTCCCTACTCGCCTTGAATGTATAGTTTAAAAGGAGAGCTAAAAAGATCACAGGCAGAAGAATTAAGCCAATCTTCAGCGGGGGCAGATAAGGCATCGCCGAATTTCTACCACCACCAACCCAGGACACACCATTCATGCCCTCAACCAGTGGGGCCAGAGGCTGTTTGTTGAAAAAAACCGTAAGCAGCACCGCAAATAGGACAAGCTGTACTACCCACCCCAATCCCCTTGTCCATTCCCCTACCCGTCCTCCTACCACCCCTCTCCACCATGATTGAGCAACAGGAACCGGTCTCTGAATGCCGATGCTATCACCACCAGCATCTTCGGCCACCTGGATGGATCGGGATGAAGCTGCCTTAACATCTACTGCTACCGCAGCATCCATACCCCCCCCTGCCCCCACCCCTGCCCCTGCAGATGAAGTATTCCCGGCAGTATTGAGCTCCCTATTGGGCTCCCCTTTATTTTCTACAATTAATTCGGTGAAATCATTATCCATGATCTAGTGTTTATACAGTCTGTTAATTGTGAATCAAAGATTTTCCAGAACACACATATCCTTGGGCAACAAATTCAGATTATCGAAGAGGATATGGCCCCAGGCCCCTCCCTTCTGCCTGTCCACCACCCTCACCACCACATCCTCCCCTGAGCGCCAGCTATGGTCAACAGGCCACACAAATCTTCTCAAGGTGCTATCATTTTTTCCCGTAGCAGAACGAACCACCTCACCATCGACCACAAGCTCTACTCCCAGCTTTCCCCGCTTGTTTCCGCCACCCAGCTCAAAGGCAATGCACTGATGCTCCTGGTTCGAAATATCAAGCTTGGCTGAAATCTCCCCCACCAGCCGATCCTTGCCTCCATGGTAGGAATTAGCCAGGTATTGGCCTGTATAGGCAACAATCATGGTCTGCGCCTTAACTGGCCCATAGGTTGGCCCATCACCAAAGGCCCTGCCTTCCACAGTCCACCCATGCCAGGTCCCCTCCTCGAAATCAAGGTTTGCCCTGCTGAACCCGGCATCATCCTGCGGACCATGGCTACTCATCTCCTCACACCCATCGGCAGAGCGGCCACACCACCTGGCAGCAGCATCCCGGTCCCCTGATTGCCTCCAGGCCATGGCCACCCATGCAATGGCGTCTTGAGACAGATGCTCAGTCATGCAGTTGCCTGTCCAGCACAGCTCCACTATCTGGTCATACATGCGAGCCGACCCCAGCGCTCCGATAAGCAACTGGAGATTCTCCAGGGAAGGATCCAGATTATAGCGCAGACCCGCTCGCCAAGCCCGCTCGCCATATTCAGGCTGGTAGTGAATCTTCTTGAGCGGGCGCAGCTCCTCTGCCTTCAACCTGGCCATAACCCTGCCCGGGGCGGCGGTCACCGCCTTTAGGTAAAGCTGAAATGCCTGGTCCACATCTCCCAAGGACAGGGCCTCATCTCCAGCTTTGTCCAAAGCATCACCCAGCTCACCGAGCAATCGTTCCAGCTTATCAGACAACTCCCCCTTGCTCTGTTCTGCCGTAGCAACAGCGGGCCGCTGCCCAAACGCCCACCCCGCCACACGGTCCGCCTTGAGAGCCAGATTCAGTGCAGTGGCATAATCGCCATCCCTGGCCAACACCAAAGCTTGCTCAACAAGGGCATCGGTCACTTCTCCAGCGATCTCCACCAGCCACTCTTCAGGTTGCCTGCTCCCTTCTGATGCCCTGACACCTTCCACCTGCAACAGAGCAGGAACAAGAGCTCCCTGTTCCAACATAGTCCGAGTCTCCCTTTTGAGGGACTTTGTACCAGCAGAAAAATGATCTTTTCCAACCCGAACTTTTCCCAACACAACTTCCACAGGCGCTGCCTCTTCAGCACTTACCGGCTTGCCCGAAAGGGTTGTCCGTGCCATTGACTGCCTCACCAACTGTGCCTTGAGCAAGTACTCTCCGTCCTCCAAATGTGCAGGTATCTGTAGGACCATTTCAGTTTTTACCGATTCACCGGGCAGCCATTGTCCAGTTCGATGGATAAAATTGCCAAGAAGCTGAGGCTCCTGCCTATGCACTGCCAGTTCAGGTGAAGAGGGTTCAGGGCCAGAATCCTCAGGCTTGGTTACTATCAGCCCCGCTCTATATGAAGCCGTAGTGGAGAAGTCATTCCCAGGCATGAAATAAAGGCTTATCACCCTGTTCTCACCCTGCCGGAACACATCAAGACCATAATTCACCCCCAAATACACCAGCTCCTCCAGGTCATCCCTCCCTCCCCCAGCACCCGTCAACTGTCCTTGCACCTCTCCAGCCCCATCCTCAGCAGCCTCCCGCCCTACTGAAAACATAACCACCTGCTGCCTGCGCAGCCCATGATCGTGCTCCGCCCACCTGCCACCACCACTACCACGATCACCACCACTGCCCTCGTCCCCAGCGAATGGGGGTTTTGCCAGCCAATAGTTAAATGGCCCGGCAAAAGACTCTCTGGCAACGTAGTTTCTTCCCTTTGCCTGCAATCCAGAGGACGATCGACTGGGAAGCCTGAGGTACCGGGTTCTCAGCTCGGGATAGTCCTCCAGTCTGTAAGCCTTGAACCACGCTCCATGAAGATGAATGAACCCCGGGAGTCTTTCATTGAACAGATACTCCCTTATCAGCGGCTGATTCCACCGGTGTCTGGTGATAGACGTATCAGCCAGCCCGAACAGGTCAATAACCTCCATGCCCGACAAGAAGGAGGTCCCACCCAAATCAGGGTCAAGGAGGGTGGAGTTATCCATTCCGAGTTGTTGGGCCATCTCAGCAAAATATAACCCCCGGGTTCCCACGGCCTCAAACGTGGTGAATTTGCCTGGTGCGGCTGCAATTTCTCTGATCTTGGCTGGTCCATTAGCTCCATTGGTGTAGATAAACCCCAAGGCAGCGAATGCCACCAGCACTCCGATGCCCAACAGGCCCCTGGTGGAAGCAGCCAAACCTGCCGAACCTGATTCTGCCACCCCTGTAGGCCGCAAATCCCAAGAGAACACAATCAACTGATACAAACCAACCCAACCGAGAACCAGCACAAATGGAATCAAGGAGGTCAAAAACCGATACTGATACATCCAGTCCCCACCAGAATAAATGGGGAAAAAGGCGGCCGCACCAGCAAAGAAGATAACCAGAAACAGCCTGCCCACTGCCCGGGTTCCACCTTTGCGCCCAAGGAGAGAGGCAAACGGAATAGCTGCGAGCACCATGAGCTGCCCGTGCTCAACGAAATAAGAGATCAGATACTTCCATCCCTTGCTGCCAAAATCAAAGATTGACAGCCATGAGAAATTGAAGGTCTCATTTTTTATGTAATAAGTATTGGGGAGCCACAGACCGAAATAGTACCTGCGCCAAAGGAAAAACAAACCACACAGCATAGCAGTTATAGTCAACCATCGCATGTCAGCAAGCAGGTTTGCCACCTTCTCGTTGCGGGAACGGGCAGAGACGAAACCCTGTACAAATCGGTGAAGAACAGCAGCGGCCACATATAAGGGGGCCTCAGGTCTGGTGAGCATCAGGCCAAACAACAGCAAGGCAGACCACACACCCCTTGCATTGCCTGTGCCTGAGATGTCTGCCAGGCGACGACGAATCCCTCCTTGCCCCTCTTGCCCATGCTGGCGTTGCAACTGCCCCCCACCTGCTTCTTCCGCCATCAACCTGTCAACAACAGCAACCAGCAAGGCAGCAAAAAGTGCATTCTCTAACCCAGCCACAGTCCACAGAACAAACACCGGTGACAACGCCAGAGCAATTCCGGGCACAAAGTCCCAAGTCAACAGCCTGCCCCCAACCCCCTCCACTGCTATCCCCCGGCTGTCCGCGCCAGATTCACCACTCCATCTCAGACGAGCGGTAATTCGAGCCATCATAAAAATGGTCACAATAGAAGCGAGAACACCAAGAACCTTTGAGGCCTGTTCCAGAGAGATACCCACCACGTGAGCCAAGGCAAGAATCAATACCCACAGAGTGTTTGAATAGGCTTCTACCCTCTCGCCCCCAGGCCACAGGACCAGTCCATGGCCATCAGCCAGGTTGCGAGCATAGGTATAGCTTATGGCAGAGTCATCAACTGTAATCCCCCATAGCTGGACGGCCTGCCAGACAAGCACAGCCACCGCCACTGTTGCTGCCACCAGCACACCAGCCTGGGGCATGGTAATCCTGCCAGTTACCGGCCTATTGGGTACCACATGGGTGCCTGCAGTACCTGGTAAAGCTTCAGTTGAATTTGATTCGCTTTCAAAGTTATCAAACAAGAGGCAGCAATCTCCCTTGAAAAGCAGAGCCGATATCAGATGGAAGCTGAATTGAACAGCATATGCAACAGGAGAGGATGTGTTTTTATTGCCTGATTTCAATGAGTGGGTAATGAACAGATCCCCGGTTATAACTAATCAGGTCTGGTCCAGCCAGTCAGGTTTGGTTTGGTCTGTTCTGTTCTGGTCTGATATGACGTACGTCAGCAACATCTAATGAGACCATTATTCGCAGCCGCAGCCGTGTCTACTCATCTTATGGGTGGTCAAATATCTGACCTTGAGGCTGGAGTCCTGGGCCCAGGTGTCTCCACATGTCGCGGGCACACAATCCTATTGTCCTTATCCACCATGACCACTATGGGTTCATACTTCCTTGCTTCTTCATCCTCCATCTCGGTGAAAGTGGCGATAATCAAAAGATCATCAACCTTGATCTGATGTGCCGCTGCCCCATTGGCGCAGATTTCACCAAGTCCTTCAATCCCTGGTATCGCATAAGTACGAATTCTGGTCCCTGATGTAACATTCCAGACTTCAACAGACTCATGGGGCAAAATGTCAGCCTGCCTCATAAGAATGGGATCTATCGTTAAGCTTCCTTCATAGTGGAGGGCTGCCCCAGTAACCCTAGCACGATGAATCTTGGATTTTAACATTATCCTACGCATCACCGGCGCCTTTGAACCTCTCTGCACAAACTGAACGGTTACACATATTTAGCCGCCCATTGACCAGCCAACTCACAAGACCCACTCGCCCGCATCAGCCACAACAAAAGCCCTGAAACCCGGGCTGAGGTTGAGTACGGGCATCAACCACCTCAGAACTGGCTGGACTGGTTATAGTATCATACTCCAATGTCCCGGTCAGCCATGAACAAGCAGAACCGGAAGATGGAACCTTAAAACCGTGAAAATTTCGCCTAATTTGGAATCAAAGTCAACCCGAACCAGCATAAAGCTAATCGCATATACCAGAAAACGGTTGTGCTATACCGTCCACCTGCCACCCCTTTACCGTCCCAGCACCTACCGTGGTGGCCCACACCCGGCTCGGTTTATGCTCAGAACTGTGAAAAGCTTGATTGACTTTGTTCACTGAAACAGACAAAAGCCGAAGAAAATATGTTACCCATTAATATTGTCCTCAGGCAAATGAATCATCTGGATGATGGAAATAAATTATAGAAAGGCAACTAATGACTACCACCACCACCACTAACATACCTCTGGATAAGGCGTACAGAATGGTAAACCACGGCCCACTGGTCATGGTCAGCACCGTTTCTCCACATGGCATTCCCAACGCCTGTACAGTAGCCTGGAGCTGCACATTCGAGAAGATGCCTCCCCGATTTCTGCTGGTAATCAGCTCTGGCCACAAAACATGGAAAAACATCATGGAGACCGGGGATCTGGTCATTAACATTCCCACTGTGGAATACCTGGATGCGGTAATGTATCTGGGGAATGAATCAGGAAACCATCAGGACAAGATCAGCCTGGGCAAGGTGGCAATCAGACCGGCTACAGTGGTCAAGGCTCCTCTGCTTGCAGGGTGCGCCGCCTGGATTGAGTGCAGACTGGTGGACCCGCCCCACGGGGTACCCATGGGGGGGAGAGATAAAGAGAAGCGTCCAATCATGGTTGAGGCAGTGGCGGCAAGCTCTGTGGAAGGCTTCATGACCAAGAACTGGAACGTGGATGTGATGCGTCACCCCACCCTCCATCACCTTGGCGGAAATATGTTTACCCACCCTGGCCCTATTCTGCTTGCCCCGTAGCACGCGGCACAGTTCTTGCACTTATAGCAGTTTACTCATCATGGCGCCAGACGAGAAACTCCTGAATCGCTCACAAAGTACACCGCCCCATTGTAGTCCACATGAATACTGTTGATGGTTCCCGCCGGTAAACCATCAGACTGATCCAGTTGCTCCACCACAGCCCCATCCACGATACGCACCACCCCTTCACTCTCCAGGGCAGCCCAGATGTTCCCATCCTGGTCAGCGGCAAGAACCCCAACAGGGCCTCCAGGCAGTCCACCAATGGACACCCAGATTCTGGGAACACCTGCCCCAGCAGGTGGCAACGCATACGCCATGCCATTGTCCAGCCCCACATAAAATACTCCACCATCTCCCACCACCACCGAACGCACATCATCCGATGGGATTGAAGAGCCAGCCATATCGAAGGGGCTCACGCTACCATTACGGAAATCATAGAGCGCAGCCCCGTTAGGAGTGGCCAGCAGGGCGGTGTAGGCATCATTGACTGCCAGATCCCTGATGTCGTTTGCTGGCAGACTCGACCGGGAGTCGACCATGAAAGCCGCACTCGCTCCCAGCCCACCCCTGGCAAGCACCACCAGCATTCCACCCGTAGTAGCTCCAGCAATTCTGCCAGCCGCAAACTCATTTACAGATCTGACCACCAGCGGAGAAGGGGCACCTGCAATGTCCAAGTCATCCACTACTCGGCACCGTATCGTGCTCCCCTCGTGAACCGAGCAGATCCCCATACCCATGTTGCTGCCTACTGCAAGCACGCCGGGTCTGAAGCAGTTGAGCGAGTTAATCCGCTCGCCACCGAATTCTTTCATGCTGTGGAAGACCATGTCAGCGTCGTCATTTGAGGAAATCCGCAGCAAACCTTGGTCTGTTGCTACCCACACATGCCCGTCCATACAGGAAGTAACGGCAGTGAACGGTCCATCAGCCACTTCTTCCATATCGAACTGAGTCCACTTTTGCACATATCGGAAGCCATTAGACTTGGTACTGGACCCCCACGCCTCAGTAGCAGTTACTCCCACCGGCCCAATGGTGGAAGAAGAAGGAGTTCGCCCTGCACCCAGACCTGCACCCAGATAATAGCTGGCCCCTGGCTCAGGCTGAAGCATGGAACGGCCAGCCACCTCAAACGACACATCCTCTGAGAAATTGATGCCCTCAATCACTACCAGAGTGTTACCTTCCTGACGCCCAAGGGCAGGAACGACCCTGGTAATCAGGGGCGGCTCCATGTATGTGAAGGCCTCAACCAATCCACCAACCCCACTGAAGGTCTCTGCGGTCACATCAACCGGGCCCCATCCAGGAGGAGTCTTGCCTGTAATAGTCTCGCTATCTACACGCTGCCTGCTCTGGATCAGTGATGGTCCAAATCGAATTGCAATATCGCCAGTCGGGAAGTTCAGCCCTTTTACGGTAACAGGCGTCCCGCCGGTCCTTGGACCAGAAGCTGGCGTCACACTCAGTATGACCGGTGCCGCCATGTAGGTGAACCCATTTTCAAGCACGGCGGTGCCATTGGCGCTCTTCACCTCTACCCGGGCTACGCCCAGTCCTGGCGGTGTCTTGCCCGTGATATACCCAGAGGCCGTATTCACCACCACCTCTGCCAGAGGCACTCCGCCAATGGTGGCGGTGGCACCTTTTGTAAGGTTCGTGCAGTTGATTCTTACCGAATCACCACCACGGCTGTACCCTGTTGCCGGCGTCACACCGCTGATGCTGGAAGCATTCAGGTAGGTAAAGGCCTGATTTAAGGAGCCAATACCCCCGTTATTCATCAGATCCAGCTTTACTGCAGATCCAGCCAGGCCAGAAGGGGTAATGCCAGCCACAGTGTTCTCATCGAGGACAACAAAGTTGTTCAGGTTAACCCCGCCCAACTGGGCGCCAAAGACCTGACCCATATTACGCCCGGAGATCACCACTAGTGTTCCACCAGTCGCTGGCCCCCTTGCTGGCTGGATAACAGCAGGAACCGGTGGCCCATCGCTGGGAATCCCATCCCCACCTGTATAGGTGAACGTCTTCCCCCCATCCCAAACCTCACATCCGGCGCTGAGGGTAAGCTGAGCTGTGCCTGATCCTGGCGGGATGTTCCCGGTAATAAGAGTTCCATCCGCGCTGACAACCATATTAATCAGAGGACGCCCTCCCAACATGGCTACCGTGTCTGCCTGAAAAGAGCTGCCGAAGATCTGAACCATGATGCCGCCCTGGGCTGGCCCTGTGTTCGGGTTCATGGAGCTGACCTGGGGAGCGGTTGCACCCTTTGCACAATAAGCCTTCTGAAGGACAGCTTCCCTGGCTCCATCCCGCACGATCACGTCGTGAATGCCGGCCGCCAGTGTGACTGGAACCTTGGCAGTTGCCTGAGTACCCTGCAGACGGCCGGTGGGAATGGACACGTTCATATTGGTTACCGGTAATCCACCAATGGTGGCCGTGGTGTTGCTCCGGGTGAATGCGCTGCCGCGCAAGGCCACATTCACGCTCGCACCGGCAACCCCTGTCTGAGGAGTAATCTCACTGAGAGTCAGGACCGTATCCCCATGATAAGTAAAAGCACCTGGCAATGTAGCAGTGGCACCACCATGCAACTCTACAGTCACATCCACAGTCTGCGGGTTGTTGCCCCTCACAGGGGTAAGACCTTCAGCACCCATTTCAACTAAAGATACGGCGGTTGCATTCTGGTTACCGAACCTGACTGTCTTTATGCTGCCTAAGCCTAATCCAGTCCCCTGAATGGTAAAAACTGTTCCGCCCTGTTCTGGCCCTGTGGTCGGGTAGATGGAGGCAATTGCGAAGCTGTTGTTATTCAGGTATGTGTAGTTGATGTTGATACCACCTGGCTGAGCCTGTGTGCAGGATGAGCAAACCTTTGAGCCATTGTATGCCAGAACAGGAACCACTCCTTCCGCGTCGCCCCCAGGCACATACCCATACGCCTCCCGCACATTCCTGACCACCAACCCCTGGAGCGCTCTTCCTCCGATGGTCACCACCATGCCCTGACTGAAGCCAGATCCGGTAATCCTGACCAGGTTTCCTCCCCTCATCGATCCTGTGGCAGGCTCAATGGCAAACACATCAAAAAGGTCACTCTCACCCTCAGTATAAACGTAAGGCTGAGACCAAACCTGGCGCTCTGACCATCTGGAGATGACCACCTGCGCTGTACCGGCAGCGGCACCAGCAGGTACCTGCCCCTTCAGAGAGGATTCACCGAAAAACTGCACATTCTCCAGCGGTTGCCCGCCAACCGTAACCACCACATCAGTGCCCAACCCCTTGCCACCATTCCCGTACACCCACATGGTGTTCCCGCCAGCGACCGGACCAGCGAGAGGGACAACCCGCTCTGGAGCAAAGGCATCCCGCGGCTCCCGATAAGTGAACGCTCCCTCCACCACTATAATCCCATCCTGACCACATTCCACCCTGATGGAGGCTGGTCCCTGATTAGCTGGAGGGACTTCCCCAATCAGCACAGCATCGCCATCATGTTCCAGACTTCCCAGTTCATTGGAGCCGATAAGAACCTTATTGCACCTGGACAATCCGTCGCCGGTGATCACCATCTCTTCGCCGCCCCACCCAAGCCTGGGGACAATCTTTGTCACCACAAGGGGGGGACGATACGTGAATGCATCTACCAGAGTTGCCACACCATCAGGGGTAGCAATGGTGACCGAAACGATGCCCTTACCTGGGGGGAGCAGGCAGGTGGCTTTAGTGCCATTATCAGTGACCACCACAGCCCTGGCCTTGGCCCCGCCGATCATCACATCCATCCCCTGAACGAAGCCTTCACCTGTGAGCGTCAACTGATAACCGGTATCAACGGGCTCCTGGGGCCCCAGAGACGGGCTGATCGAAGAGAGCCGTGGTGAACCACGGTAGGCAAAACCGTTGGCAATAACCAGCCTGCCGTTTACGCCCACGTTCTCAGAGACCTTGCCTCTGCCATACACCTTGACCGTGACACTCCCCCTGCCCCTGGGGGTATAGCCGGTAATGGTGCTTCCGTCCGCAGCATACTCCACATCAGTAAGAGGCCGGTTATCCAGCTCAACCACAGTACCCTCAAGAAGCCACTCCCCACTTACAGTAATCAACTCTCCCCCTGCAGCTCTTCCCGCTGATGGGTTGATCTGATTAACCACCGGAGTTCCCTCATAGGAGTAGGCATCATCCATAGTGAATGAGCTGTCATCCCGCTCCACAGTGATGGATACTGAGCCGGGTACACCCGCAGGCATGCTGAATGCTACGGTTCCTTCATCCGTGTTGAAGCGCAAGCCAGCCTGAATACGGTTTTCACCCACATAGATGCGGGTGGAACCGGTCAGATTGAGCACGTGGAGGACAACTTGGTTTCCACCAGCAGCCGGTCCAAAATCAGGCACCACGGCCTCAATTTCCAATTCGCCCAGCCCCTGAGTGTAAGTAAACCCACCAGTGAGACACTGGGCAGGGACCAGCTCCTGCCCGTATGGCGAGGTAACACACACATCCACTTCACCTTCCGCATCACCAGGGGGAAGGAACCCAGATATCTGGGTCAGATTTTTAATGGACTGAGCATCAATTGGTTTGCCGTCCACATGGACAACAGTACCCTCAATAAAGTTGTTGCCACTCACAGAGATGGCAGTGCCACCCTGACGAGGGCCACTCAAAGGTTCAACCGCAGTAATCACAGGCGGGAGCCTGCACTCGAATGCTTCAGACAGGCGCACAGTGCTCCCCAGAGGGGATTCCATCACCAGGTCATACTTGCCTGGTCCCAGGTCATTGGGAATCACCGCTTCCAGCCTGGTCTTGTTCACATAGCGGACATCGTATAAGACCAAAGCCTCCGCACTGCCACCCCCACCACCACTAACACCACCCTGGCCGCCCAAAGCTCCAGCACTCTTCTCCAGATTCAACTTGAACCGGGCGTCAATCTGACTCTCTCCCTGGGGGCCAACCTGTATCAGTGGGAGAAAATCGACTCCTGTGATCACTACCGGGGTGCGCACATCTTCAGTGCGAAAGTCGGGTGTCACTGCAGCAATAACCGGGCTCGGCAGCTCTGTCTCACTCCCGCATCCAGACATAAGCAGACCTGCACCGGCGGTCATTGCCACAGCCATCACCACCGCCATTACTCTTGCCGTGGTCGTGACCAGAGAGTGTGAGGCCAAGTAGGTAGCCATATTCTCTTTCACCGGGTGCCTGCTGATATTTTTATCCATAATCATGACCGTGAACATGACAGCCACTCCTTACTTGCTTACTTACATCTCAAGTTTGTAACCCACCAGCAGGCCGGTGGCTGACAATTGTCCATTAACGCCAGTTTCACCCTCTTCACCCAGGGATGATAGTCCAAGGAGATGATTCAGGCCGACAGTAAACAGGCCGGGTCCCAAGTCCATATCCAGACCCACAGGTATGGCGAGCGCAGGAACAACCTGAAATCCGGATACTGCTTCATTCATCACTGACTCTGCTTTGATGCTGGTAGATGCCATTATCACCCCCAGTTCCATGCCCACACCTATAGAGAGCCTGTCTCCCAGTGGCAGACTGTAGCGCAAGCCACCCATAATCGGCATAAGGAACGAGGTAACTGAGGTCTCCACACCGGCAGCCCCATCTGCAAAGTCACTGCTTCTCGCTGTTGATGAAGAGCTGAAGAACATCATGCCTGGCGACAAGGTATAGCTGACGTGGTCAGACAGATATGATGTGTACTCGAACCTGAGCCATGGACCAGCAGCACCAACCCCTGTATCAGAAGACTTCCACAGGGCACTTCCACCCAGCATTCCAGTGACAGTGCTGGCCTGGAGAGGCTTCTTCTGCTGCTGCTTCTTCTGCTGCTTCTCCTTAACCGGGGCAACAGCCACCACCGCAGGCTCCTTGTAAAGAGTAATCCTCCCGGCGGTCTGGATTTCGCTGCCATCTGCCTTCATGGTAACAGTGACCCCCACCTGCTTTTGTCCCTTTAAATCCGGATATGATGGTGCAGTGTACTTGAAGGTCACTTCGCCAGGTTGAATGACAGACAAGTCCGACATGGTGCCCTCATCGACCTTGACTTCCAGTTCCATGGGCACGTGGTTGTTGTACACATCCTGGATGGCCACCGTAACAAATGAGTAGGACTGACCATCCGGGGGAAGGGTGGATGGATTAGCCTTGACTGCGGCATGGTGGGCCTCACCTGGATAGAGCTTCACATCAAAAGTGGCCTCTTGATTGCCCTTACCCTTCGCCCCTTCAACATAGGCTTTTACAGTGACAGACCCCATCATGGGAATTGTGGTAGGTGATGTGAATGTGGTCTGATATTTGCCCTTCTCGACTTCGTAGGTATCGGTGAAACTGCCCCCCTCGGCGGAGAACTTAACCTGGTACCCTGAGAGAGGCATGGTCCCCTCACCGTCTGACAGCCAGGCAGTCACTGTGGTGGTGGTTGAGCCGTCTGCGATCATCTCAGCCGGATCGGCTTCAACCCGAAAATCAGCAGCAGGCACCCCATCCACGTAAAGAGTGGTCGCTCCAGGAGGCTCCTCATCTATGGTCGCCGAAATGGTCAGCTCCTGTGGCGTCAGATACCGGGCAACAGGATAATCACCTACGTAATATCCATTACCTTCCCTTACCGCCCTATAGAAGGTATTGGCTGCATTGACAACAATCCCGTCCGGGTTGGTGGGTTCGCCCTCAGGCGTCGAAGCGAAAGCATGAATGCGCACGTATTCATAGCCATCACCGTTGACCTGATTCGGGACCAGGAACAGAGCTACCAGCGGTGTAGATTGGCTGTCCAGCTCAATCTCCTTGTCAGTGGTCTTACCGTCAGCCTCCACAATGTTAGCTTTGGCTGCATGGATTCCTGGGGACAGGTCTACCTTGAAAGATGCCAGTCCGGGGAAAGCGGCCACTTCGGGCCCATAGATCATTCCACCCACATCCACTGTTACCGCTGCCCCTTCAGGGGCTTCCACGTTCACGATGGTGCTGCCGTGGAGGATTATCCTCTCCACCATGAACTCAGGCACAATCATGTTGTCATCCCAGGCTGCAATAACTGCCACCCGTGCAAGTCCATCTTTGGGGGGATACCACACTGCTTCATAGATAAAATCGGTCACCCGGAAGACCTGCTCAATCTTGCCAGCATTAGTCTCAATGATTGGTATGACAGGTGGATCTTTGAAGACTACGGTAATCGTCACAGAATCTTGGTCAGGAAGAATGGGCTGGGGGACTGATATTCCGAAGTCTCCAGCAGTGCTATAAGCGGCCTGTGCAGTACCTGGACTGAACATGACAATGCCCGCCACCATGCCTGCCCCGATGCCGATGCCCAGAATCAGCATGAGCAACACGCCCGCCATGGTCGCCGCCCCACCATCCCGGAATACTCTCCCCCCTGGCAGTAGCTGTTGACTGTGGGAATGGGAACAGACCAGATGTACCGCTGGTTGTTCCCAAGCTGATGCCATTTTACTGCTACTTGAGACAGGGCAGCCCGCTCGCCCGTTCCACAAATAACCACATCTGCATCTCAACGATGATAACCGGCCCATCAGGCAACTCCGCCAGCCATTCCGGAATCCCCGGCTTTGCTGAATGAAACCCCAATTATTCATGGCTCACCTGCTGAGGTCACCTATGAATAACAGGGGTCAAAAAAGACCAATAACAGCAATATCAATCGAATAAAATCAGCTTTATCACAGGTTTGGCAGTCCTTCAAATCCTGTGAGTAACTTTGCCAGAAAAGAAAATTTATCCCTACCCGAACCGACAACCAGCTGAAAAATTACACCCCTTCACGGCTTGGTTTGTGAGCATACCAGCCGCGGGCTAATGGAGCAAGGGCTCTTAAAGAATGGCCGTGGACCGCTCTGAAGGAGAGCCTCCTTCCTTCTGGAATCACCTCAATAATCACTTCCAGGTATGCTTGGGGCATAGCCTCAGGGACCCGATCAAACCACTCTACTGCGCACACCCCCTCGCCAAAGTAAAAGTCGCGGTAGCCCAGCTCCTCAAGCTCATCTATGGTGCTGATGCGGTAAAGATCCATATGGTAAAGAGGCATGGTCGGCGCTTGGTATTCGTTCACATAGGTGTATGTAGGGCTGGAGATGCGTACTCGACTATCAATTCCCATCCCTCGGGCAAGCCCCTGCACAAAGTGGGTCTTGCCTGCCCCAAGAGGACCAATCAGTCCAATCAGGGTACCGGGAGAGACATGCTGCCCAAGAATGGACCCGATAATAAATGTCTCTCTTTCGTCACAGGATACGAGGACCAGGTTCTCGATCTGCCCCTGGTGGTGCCCAGACCCGTTGGTCATGGTGCTCTCGCCAGCGCTTTTACCCATGGTGGAATTTTCACCGTCATGGGAATCAGCCCCAGCCCCAGCCCCGGCCCCTGAATCAGCTACGGAAGCGCCATTCACGGCACAGCCCCCATCAAGAGAGTGCGTACAATTATTGGCAATATCAGAGTTAAACAACTTCAAGCTAATACCCTTACCAAGCTGCCGGCCCAGGTGTATCTAACATCATGAGCGGACAAAACCTGCTCCGCCGGTACCTTCCGGTCGATCTTCATACTCTAGCCCCATGATAGCTTCGTAAGGGTACATATAACGCATCCTGCCCTGCTGAATTGCGATGTACTTGTCGAAAAATTCGAGAAAGCCAACACTCTCAACAATACGAGGCTGTAATGACCCAGTGTTGATAACCACAGCCAGTTCTACCTGGCTGCCCACTGTAATTCCTCTGCTATCTTGGGGTTTACAGCCTTTGATCTCTTTCAGCATGCCAATAAGCATTTCCCGTTCCACTATGCACTCCTTAATCAGTCAACATGGTCCACTGACCAGATCTCCTGTCTTTTGTTTGTACTACTTCCGCCAGATAATACTGTTCAATTCACACTACTACATGAAGAGATGAGAGACACATAGCAGGCAACCCCAACCCTCACTCTGCCTCGAACGGATATGTGATCTGAACGGCTGTTCCGGCAAAGGAGGGGAAAACCAGGCTGGTAACCTGTGCTTCCAGACATTTGGCCAGGGTCTGACTTGCGGCACCTTTAACCTTGACTCCCCCAGCCTCACCACTGGATCTGACCCAGAAGGAGAGCTCCACCCTGCGCAGTGACGAATTCTTGCGCAATTCGGCCTGGAAGCAGCTCTGCATGTTGTTCATGCGCTGGGAGACAACCCTGTTAACCACATCCTGAGTCAGGCCCTTGTTCAGCGTTGGTACGCTCCCTCCAGAGCCTCCGGAGAAGTCGAGCGCAGTGCTCCTGAAATCAGAGTCATCACCCCAGGTTACCTCCCCGGCGGGGATCTGATCACTGCCTGCCCCACCCCGGGCACCTGCTGTTCTCCGGTCGGCGGTGCGCCTCATCTCCTCTCTGATACGTCGGATCTCGCTCTCCATATCAGGCAAGGCCGGGGCTTTGATGGCGCTGCCCAAGGTGGTCACTGCGTCGCTGAAGAGCAATGGTTTAGGTTTGGGAGCGCTGAAGATCTGCCAGGCTAGGACCCCTGCCACCGCAGCTCCGCCTACCACAAGCAGCAGCAAGGTACCGATACCCATCTTGCGCACCTGCTGAACCTTGCCCTGCCGCAGCGCCTCATTCTGGGCCTTAATCGCCTCCCGCTCAATCAGGAGACGGGCAAGCGGTTTCTCAAACTCAGGGAACTCAAGGATCTTCTTACGTAACCCGGTGGTCATATCCTGCACCACCGTGCTCGTGTCGAACTCCTCCGCTTTTACCCGGGCAGTGACCTCATTCAGGGAGAATGGCCCATAATCAAGTCCATCCCTGGAGACAAGCCACCTGGGCTCGTCTGGCCCTGCCGCTCGCTGGCGGAGACGCTTGCCCAGAAACCCTGGCCTTGCAGGGGGGGCTTGACCACCTGCACCAGAGCCTTGACCAGCAGCCAGCGGCATGGGACGGTGGCGAGCTCCCGGAAAAGGTGCAGCCTGAACCTTCCGGCCCTTGGCGTCCTGCCTCTGCATCTGCACCTGCCCAACAGAGGCTGCCCTCCTCTGCTGGGTGGACTCCAGGGCATCCAGGATCGCATCCCGCATGATGGCTGCGTCCCCATACCTGTCAGCAGGGTCATCAGCACATGCACGACCAATCACTCTCACGAATTCCTTTGGAATTTTCTTGAGGGTCATGGTGCCGTCGTTGGGACCAAGCAATATGCCCAGGATTACGCCCAGTGCATAAACATCAGCGGTGGTGTCAAATCCCTGATCTGGCGAAACAAACGGAGGGTCTGCTGGACCAAAAAGCAACCGCTCTATTGCAGCCCCATCCACCATAATCCTGCCATCGCTGCTCACCAGAATTGATTCCATGGTGATGCGCCCATGGACCGTGTGGACGTGGACTGCTGTCAGTGCGGTGCACACATGGGTCATCATATTACAGGCAGCTCTCACTGAGATAGCCTGGTTGCTGGCCCCACTGCGCCGATTCTCCAGGAACTGGAGGAGAGTCTGCCCCTCTGTAAAGTCGGTAATCAGGCATGGTATGTCTCCGACTTTTTCAAGGGCCCGGATTTTAAGCAGGTTTCTGTGGGTGACCTGCTCAAGGAGCCCCATAGCACTGCTCGCCGAGTCGAATGCGCCGATTGCGGGAACATTAGGCAGGATGAGGCGCAACAGGACAGTGTCTCCTGTCTTCTTGTCGCGGGCCCGGTACCTGGCCTCCAGGTGGGTGACCAATGTGGCTTCTTCAACCTGATACCTGCCAGCAAACATGGTGCCGGGTTCCAGGATGAGCCGTTTATCGGCTGCAGTTGCGGCCAAACCCTTTTGTTCTGCAGATGGGTGTACCAGTGGAGCGCCATTGAAGACTGCGGCTGCCACATCTGTAGAAGAGGCCGAGATGCTCTGAGCTTGCCCAACATCTCCGGAGGCGCCAGCATCATCGTCATATTCAGCCATGAGGATTAATTCTTCATCCCCCAGCTCTTCAAGCTCAGGTGGCTCAGCTTCATCAAGGAGTTCAAACTCTCCGTCGAGCTCGAACACTTCAAGCTCATCGCCTTCACCAGCCAACTGCTCCATGGAATAGGCGGCTTCCTCGGGTTCCAGCGCTGCCGAGTCCTCGGAGGTCCATCCATCTGCGGTTTCCTCCAGTTCCGCTACACTTCCTCCCAGATCTCCTGCGTTCACCCCATCGGCCGTGTCGGGCTCAACATTGGTGGAGCCATCGAGATCAAGGTTCTCAAGCTCTGCTCCCTGATTAGGTTGATTGTCGGGTGTACTGCCACTATCAGGCAAGCCTTCCCATGGTGCATCCTCTTCAACCTGATCAATAACATTGAGGTCGGACAGGTCATCCATCTGGGATATTTCCTGGCTAAAACCTTCATCAGGCTGGATGTCAGTCTGGTCTGTCTGGCTCACATCATCATTACCATTAAAGCTGTCTTGATCTGCAGTCCGCACATTACCACCTGTCGTTTTCTGTTTACGGCTCATGGGACTCCTCATTTTGACAACATGTTATAACCCAATGTGGTCGATTATGGCAATGAGACTTAAACACAATTCCAAAC
>CAYZFJ010000010.1:0-26873 GCA_964477705.1 uncultured Myxococcia bacterium
GAGACCGTTGACCGAAGCAATACCACCTCGATCCGCCAACTACGAGACGTTGGAGTAGGACATAAGGCACCAGACCCAAAACGCAACAGACGTGATAGGGCGCTTCAGGCTTGGTGGTAGGAAATCGCAGCTTAACTGAACACACATACGGCTTCGGTAGGGGCAGAGGGGAGCGAAAGTGGTCTATCCAATCTACCGCAACTGATGGCGGTTATGAGAGCTGTTACCAGACAAACGCTATTATTGAGCGCTATTTGGAACCCGAGACAACACCATAGGCCAGGCCCCACAACCAGAGGCAGCCTGACAAATTCATAACGAATAACGAATGATGATTGGCCCATGAACTTAAATCAGTCTCAACAGAATAAAAAAGCACAAAAATTTGCGACGGTTTTCCGCTGCATTAAATGTGGTGGGGTTACTCCCTACCATGACGACCTGTTGATTTATACATGCCCCACCTGCGGTGGCAACCTGACCATAGATTACGACTATGACAGACTAGCCCGCTCATGGGACAGGGACACCCTGGCTGCCAACACCAGCGACCGCACCATCTGGAGGTATGCCCCACTACTCCCCGTCGCAGGGCGCATCGACAACCTCTCCATCGGCTGGTCCCCCATAGTGCAGGCTCCCCGCCTCTCCAGGACGCTCGGTCTGAAGCATGACCTGCTCATCAAGGACGAGGGGAGAAACCCCAGCGCATCTTTTAAGGACCGGGCCAGTGCAATAGCCCTGGTCAAGGCCCAAGAGCTGGGATACCAGATGGTGACAGGTGCCAGCACAGGCAATGCAGCCTCAGCTACTGCGGTCCTGTCAGCAGCCATGGGAATGAAGGCACGCATCTTTGTGCCCAAGACCGCCCCCCAGGCAAAGATCGCCCAGCTAGTCACCTTCGGAGCCCAAGTTCTGGCTGTAGACGGAACTTACGACAATGCCTTCGACCTCTGCCTGGCCGCCACCGCCCGGTTCGGCTGGTACAACCGGAACACCGGTTTCAACCCCTTCACCAGGGAGGGCAAGAAGACCGCATCATTTGAAATCTGCGAACAGCTCGGCTTCCAGGTCCCAGACCTGGTGGTTGTGCCTGTTGGCGATGGGAATATCATCTCTGGCATCTGGAAAGGATTCTATGAGTTCTACAAACTGGGATTCATAGACCGGCTGCCTCGCCTGCTTGCAGCTCAGGCCACTGGCAGTTCTGCGGTGGTCGACGCCCTTAACGGAGACGGCAAGATAAGAGAGGTAAGCGGCAACACGGTGGCTGATTCCATTTCAGTCAGCATCCCAAGAGATGGCCTGGCAGCAGTCCAGGCAGTAAAAGAGAGCAAGGGCTTCGGAGTTCTGGTGAACGATGACCAGATTCTGGCGGCTATCGGAGAGATTGCCAGGAATTCCGGGGTATTCTGCGAACCTGCTGCAGCCACTTCCTATGCCTGTCTGCAGCAGGCGGTCACCGACAACAAGGTGGACCCAGACTGGAAAGTGCTGATGCTGGCTACTGGTAATGGTTTGAAGGATATCGCCTCAGCAATGAAAACTGCCCAGATGCCAAAGATCATCTCTCCGGATCCGGCAATTCTGGAGCAGATGTTTGCCCAAGAGCAACCCTGAGTCACCCTGCTCATGAACCCAAAGTTGTTCTAGAATAGGCGGACCAAACCCCGCTCTGAGCAACTGGGCAATGTTAGTGGCCACTATTAAGAAATTGGTGTAAATTCACGCCACAGAAATTGTAATTGGTTTAATGTCAAGGTGTGTTTGCAGGGTCTACCCAGCCAACCACAATCCAAAATTTTAGTTATTTATTAATTGGTGTTTGTTTTGTTTCAAGCAGGACAGGCGCCGGAGTCGGACGACAGACCATGCTCTGCTGTGCTGTGTTTCTGCCGCCCTCACCCCGGCAGTCCGGGAAAGGTACAGGTAATTACTATCATGGCTCCAATTTCGAGTATCAACGTAACCGATAATTTCGAGCAGGAAGTGGCCCGCCTTGCCAAAAGGGATCTGGGACTGGCCAGAGAAATTCTTGCAGAGGCAATCCGTATTCCAGCCGACTACGTTGATCTGCCCGAAAATCAGGGCGGAGATTCCAACTGTGGGACGAGCAATCATGAAGGTCCACGATTCGAGTATCTCAAGAAAAAGGTTGTGGAGATAGGTGCAGTCAGAAATCCAGAAGACGTATGGTTTGACGACTACGGCAACCTGGTTTGGACCTTGGAAGATCCCACCGATGGAATCCCCAGGGACGAGAAGAAGGTCATCTACTGGGATGGGCACGGCGACACAGTGCAGGCACTGCGTGACCAGTGGCATGAGAAGATCGGCGGCGGCATCGACCCATTTCTGGGGCTTACTGACTCCGACAAGGTGAACAAGGATTTCCTCAAGGGACAGTTGGGATATCTCCCCCCCGAAGAGGAATGGAAAAACCTTATTTTCGGACGAGGCTCCGCTGACCAGCTTGGCGGCGTTGTATCCCAGGTTATCGCCAGCAAGATCCTCCTTGAGCTGGCTCCCCTGGGTGCACTCAAGGGCGTTATCATCAGGTCATATGTGACCGCAGCCGAAGAAGACAACGATGGTGGCGGTCCCCGTTACATCGTGCAGCACATTCTGCCTGGCGCTCCAGACAACGTTATCCCCGATGTGGTGATCCTCACCGAGGGTACTGGTTGCTCAAAAGATGGTGCACTGGGCATCTACCGTGGCCAGAGGGGCAGAATGCAGATTGAGGTATCCGTTACCGGTAAATCCTGCCACGGCTCCATGCCGTGGGAAGGGCTCAACCCACTCAGCTACGGAAGTGCCATCATCACCGAGGCGACCAAGGCCTACGATGAGGGCGTTGGTTTCCTGAAGGATGCGTTCCTGGGCAATGGTACCCGAACTGTCTCCTGGGCCAAATTGATGACCCCCAGCGACTGTGCAGTACCAGACCGGTTCATCTTCCGTTTCGACCGCAGGCTCACTCTGGGTGAAACCCCTGAGCAGTCCGTCGCTGACATCGAGGCTCTGCCTGCAGTAGACACTGCCCGCAAGGCTGGCCTCAAGGTTACCGTGGAAGCACCCACATACAGCCTGCCCACATGGCGCAACTTCCGGCTGAACAACCCCCAGATCTACCCTGGTTGGGCTACACCTGACAGTCACGCCGCCATCAAGGCAGCCGTCACCTCCTACAAGGGTGTAATCACCCCCCATGTGGAGGACAAGAAGACTGAGGGCAAGAATGGTGGAGCTATCTCCAAGCAGCCCAGAGTAGCCCGCTGGGTATTCTCCACCGATGGTGTGGGATTCGCAGTTCCGGTTGACAACAAGACCATCAAGGTCAGCGAGAAGAAGAACTGGATCACCTCTGGTAATGTGAAGCACCCGGCCATGTTCGGTATCGGGCCTGGAATTGAGCACAACACCCACAA
This sequence comes from uncultured Myxococcia bacterium, assembly GCA_964477705.1. Taxonomy (GTDB): domain Bacteria; phylum Myxococcota_A; class JAVEVO01; order JAVEVO01; family CAYZFJ01; genus CAYZFJ01. The sequence goes on from CAYZFJ010000010.1 coordinate 3,432, forward strand.
GATTGGTGAGTGCATGGATACCAGAGAGCTTCAGCACGCCATCGGGTTCATGGTCCGCTTCCCGAGCGCTTTTGCTGCCACCGGCAAGTAGATAATACAATGGAGCTGGGGGCTGGTTGATTGAGCCACTGGTGAGAGGGCACAGCATGCTGTGCCCTCTCAGATACGTTCTGTCCTCCCCCCCCTCCCCCCTTTCAACTCTCCACTCTAAATGTGATGGCGACACGGAGCTCTGGAGGGCGAGCGCCGCTCGCCCCTACAACGTTTGGTGTTAGAGCCCATTGGCCCCCTCTTTTCCCTTTCCTCTTTCTTCTTTCCCCTTCATTGTTACAGCATAATTGAGATTCAACACATAAAGTGTTATGTGTTGACGTCCATCACCTGCATGCCAATATGTCAGGTTGTATTCATTCATTTTCTGATTCCGGGGCTGCAATTGCATAAGATTATAGCTGGCAACAAGAAGGTGCTGACCTTATTGAACAATAATGATGTCCAGTTTCACCCATCTTGGCAACTGAACGCCATGATGGTGATTTCCGTCTTGCTCGCCCAACTCCTGATTACCACTATTGGTGGTGGATGCAGCCAAACCAACCTGGAAACAGAAGTGCCCCCCACCCCAATACCCGGCCTGCTTCCACCGCACACGGATACCAGTCTTCTTGCCGAAAAACTGGCTGGCAACCTGCTCGCCGAGTTCTTCTCGCTGGACGTGAGCGAACGAACACCTGGCTCTGCCTACCAGATAGCTAACCATCACTCTGCATCTTCTCAGAACACAACCACCACACCCATGTCTGCGCCCGCAGAAGACTACCGGAGAACTTATTACCAATCTGTGAGTACAACCATGGCCACCATGGCTGAGAAGCTCTCCCAAAGCGGCAACAGATCTGAGTCGTTTTATTTATCAGGGGTGCGCCTTCCTTTATATGTAACCACTGATGGATTGAGCCAGGCCGGTGAGGCGGTGATTCAAGCGGTTACAGGCAGCGAGGCGAAGGACGGCATCAACCCCTCACTGCTAAATCTATACGCAGCTAAACATGCAGTCTCCCAATATCTGGACCTGACCGAGCCAGTCCGAATGCTCCAGGAGAGAGGCGAGACCGATAGGGTGGAATTTAAAGAAGAGGTAGTAATTTGGCTTCAATCTCTAATCCACCCCCACGGTGCAGGGATACCATTTAGTGAGCTGGAGGAGCTGACCAGATCCATGGTTGTGGGAGGCTATTTCCCCTTATTCAAGGGAGAGCTAACCTCTCTGGAGATGGGCAGACACCCCCCTGTAGAAGACATGGCCCGCACCGAGATGGTATTGGCTGATACGCTCTTTCGGTATTTGGACGAAATGGGTGCTCTTCTCAGCCTTCAGGAGAACGAGGAGATTGAACACCGAGGCACCAGGCTTCGCCTCAAGAAGAAAAGGTTTGCTGACTTTGTGAACAGCAACCTGCTCCCCGCCGCTCAACCCTTCCAGGCACTTACTGGCCTGCGTCCTGCCCATCCCCAATATGCCGGGCTGGCTGCCCACCACCAACGGTACCGAAAAATGGCCCAGACACTCTCAACGTCAACTTCAACAGCACCATCATCCGCACCTGTCAAGGCTGATGGTGGCGGTTTTCCTCCCATAGGGAGATGGGACAAAAAGATCCGGGTTAAGGAAGGGGAGGAATCCTCCTTGCTGCCAGGAATCAGGGCCAGGCTCACCGCAGAGGGATTTCTACATCCTGAGGACCTGCAGATAAACTCCCTGAACATGGAGAGCCTCACCATGGATTCGGCCACATCACAGGCGATTCGTCAGTTCCAGCACAGTAGAGGGCTGATGGTTGATGGAGTTATCGGCCACCAAACCCTCTCCAGGATGATCCAGAGCCCGTCCTACCATGTGAACAAAATTGGCCTGAACATGCGACGGTGGCGGGAATCCGCACTCAAAGACCACCGCCAATACCACATAAGGGTTAACGTCCCTGAGTATTACGGTGAGATGTGGGATAACGATGGCGAAAGGTTGATGCGTTTCAGGGTAATTGTGGGTTCAGCACGCAAACGGAAAATGGTGAACCCTGACACCGGTGAGGAAGAATTAGTACGCATCGATGCCACCGTTCCTCTTGACTCCAGGATAATCAACATTGTCTTCAACCCCGAGTGGCGGGTGCCTCCACGTCTTCAAAAAGATAAGCTGGAGGCCCACCTGTTAGAGAATCCCAACTGGTATCAGGCCAATAACTATGAGTACTTTGTCGATATGGAAGGCGTGGAGCGGGTGCGGCAATTACCTGGTGAGGATAACACCCTGGGTGCGGTCAAACTCCTCTTCCCCAACAAGCACGACATATACATGCACGATACCAATGCAAAGAACCTTTTCAAGCGCCATACCAGAGCCTTTTCAGCCGGGTGCATAAGGGTTGAGAACCCCATGGACCTTGTGTTAAAAATCCTGGAGCGCGATGGCACTCCTGTTGATAGACTGCTGGAGAAGCTGGAGAAAAAAGAACCAATAACCAAAGACAAGCTCTACCGGAACCCGGACACTGGCATTCTTGAGCCTGTGCAGGTTACAGAGGAGTTGCTCCAGGAGAAGTGGGTGAGGATCAGACAGCCTGTGCCGATCTCTATCCAATACATTACAACGACTGTTGATGATGATGGTCTGCTGATTTTCTGGCCCGACATTTACGAACTGGATAAGGTTCCCCTTCAAGACTACAGGAAGCGGCTGAAATTGGCCGCAAAGGAAGTGCCCACTCCGCTTACCGACACCAAGTCACCCTGAGTCAGGGTTGACGATCATCACATCTTACTGGCTACCCAGAAACTCACCAAGCTCCTCACCGGAACGCATCACACCTCTCTGCATAACAATCTTTTTAATTTAAAGATTTTCATTGATATATTTTCGCCCGATTGACTTTGTCATACGAAAAAGGATGATGTAAGCTAAGTAATCTCCAACCGGAAGGCGAAGGAGCCCCCAGACCGAAACCATGATTTAACAGTATGAGCAGCAGCTTTAAGAAAGATGGTCCATGAATCGCCGTCTCTCAATAATAAAAAACACCATCAAGAAGGCCATTGCCCCAATGACGTTGCTGTGGGCTGTTTCCACTTTGACACAGGCCTGCCTTGCCGATCCAGCAGCATATTTTGCCGCCCGGGATTACGGCGAGTTCTCGGTAACCTTCACCGGAACAGTGAAGCTGGATACGGACGAGCCTATTGCTGGGGCTGAGGTTATTCAATTGCTGGTAGAGGAGTCGCAGGCGAAGAATGGAGCACCAGCACCAGGAAAGGGGGCTGCCAATGCCTGTACCAAAGAGATGGTTGACACAGGAGCTGGCCCCGGGGAGGATGCTGGTCTGGTCATGGACCATGACAGTGATGGACAGGTTGGCGAACAGCCTGCCCAGGAACCCGACACTGGTTCCTATCTACCGGTTCCCGTCTATGGCGCCCGCACCTTAACCGACCCCACAGGTCAATACTCCCTGCATATTAACCTGGCCACCCCCAGGGAGACGCCTCAAAACCTATCATTTGTGCTGCGGGTAACCCACCCGGATTGGGGTACCCAGGACCGAAAATTCGATGGTTCCAACGGAGCCACAGTGCCAGCAGACTTCACCCTCGTTTCGGGCACACTGACCAAGTGATTGTGTAACACATCTCGGAGACCGCCACCGTTCTCGCCAAGACAGAGATGGTCTTGCAGGAATTATTTGATAAAAGCATCGCTTCTCATACTGTGAGTAAGAAGGACCTCTTTCTTAATAAAAATCGGATGAAAATATGAAATCACCCACTACCCCTCTGCAAACAGAGGAAAATACCATTGACGAAAACATTTCGAGTTCAGCTAGGGCGCCCCAAAGCCAAGGGAACGAATCCACACCTGCTGTTATCCGTCCTGTAGTCCATATAGCAGGTGACCGGCTTAAGTATCTTGGCAACAAGACCATCTCTACCCACACAGAAGCGTACCTGTACCAGGATGTTCTCCAGGCCATTGTAGAGTTGAAAGCAGACAACAGATCCCTAATCGGCCTGATAACGGGAGAGTCGGCTACAGATGAAAATGGAACATTCCACGAGATTACCGGCTTCTCAAGCGCCATGGTCCCAGAAGAGGATCAACAGTTGAAGACTGCCCTGGCGTTGAGCCTGGATGGAAAAACCACTGACGTGATTGGGTGGTTTCAAGTGAACATGGAGGCTCAGCCCCTGCCATCCATGGAGGAACAGGGAGCTCATGATGCTTATTTTTTCATGCGTGGGCTTCTCTTGCGTGTGGATACAGAGGGAGATTGTTTTGGAGTCTTCGTCCCTGATGACCAAGGTGAGCTTTCACCAGTGCGAGTGGGTCTTATCACCCATTGAAATATTAACTTCGGCACACTAGCCTGCCGGGATTTGCCTGAGTCGCTCCCTCTCGTTCCGCCTCCTCTGCATAAACTCATCCACCCCTAAGGCATCCAGTTGGGCATGAGCTCTGTCAATCAGCTCAAACCTCTCCATGCTGATGCCAAAGTCTCCAGGCATTATTACTCTACCGTAGCGTTCCACCCGGGCAGGGTGGTAGTCACTACCACCTGAGAGCATGAGCCCGTAACGCGCCGCCCACCGGATCAACTGGCCCTGACGACCACCGACCACATCTACAGAGGGATGATAAACCTCAACCCCGCACAACCCGTCTTCTGCCCACTTGGCAATATCCCCTTCTCCCATAGCTAGTTCAGGGTGAGCCAGTACAGGGATGGCGCCCCAGGTAAGCAGAGTCCTGATCGCCTCAGCCATAGACAGCTTATTATAAGGAACGTAGGCTGGCATCCCTTGTCCAATATACTTCCTGAACGCATCAACCTCACCGATAACACCCATGGCATCCAACTTCATGGCCAGATGTTTTCTGCCAGGTTGCCCCTTGATTGAAGCAAGCAGCTCATCAGCATCAACCCCAACACCCAACTCATTAAGCAGGTGCACCATCTTGCGTAACCTGTCGCTGCGCTTCTTCAACCGCCCCTTGAAGAATTCGAGCACTTCAGGCCTCTCAAATCGATACCCAGCCCCAGCAGATGAATGGAAGTACCTCCCTCCTGCACGCTCAATTCCACCCCGCCAACAACCCTGATTCCATACTCTCTTCCCGCCTTGAAGCCTTCGGCCAAACCATCCACAGTGTCATGATCTGTTATGGCAAGCACCTGCACGCCCCTGGAAGCAGCCAACTCAACCAAGGCGAAAGGATCCAGTTCTCCATCGGAAAAGTTTGTATGAGAGTGCAGGTCTACCTGATAGACACCCATGATCCGCTCCTTGTCTTTCTGTCCGAGCTGCCTGAAATCAACCAGAGCCAATGAACAATTGAACCTGCAACAATGATAATTAACCGCCTGCCAGACATGTCGAACGATAAATCATCAACACCTGCATTCAATAATAGACGTATTGATTCCTTAAAGGATTGATTTCAAATCAGAATGATAACACACTAATTTATTTTTCATGTTGGCAAAGTGCAAGAAAATTAGTCAATTAAGATTGGTTATCATAATACACTGACTTCAAACAGGCACTTAGCAATTAAACGGCAAATTAGCAGCAATCTAATGTAACACCAGTCATCACAATAACAACAATGGCCTTTCTTCATAACCAGCACCCCATTCCTCTGTTAAATCCTGGATGCACATCCCACCAAACATCCCACCAAACATCCCACCAAACATCCCACCAAACACCCCACCAAACATCCCACCTCCACACACATATCCCCTCCCCCTCACGCCTCCCACTTTTGGCATCACTCTCCCAAAGCCTATCCACTTCAAACAGTTGTCGCCAAACAACTATTATGCTAACCATAGGTAAGCCTTACACCGAAGCGAAATCAAGCCATACAAGGACAGTGTAAGGGGGTAGGATTCATAGGATAAATAATGCTTCCCAAAATTCCATTGAGATTGATACCGGCAAACCTGCTCACTGCAGCCAATATGAGCCTCGGCTTTGCTGCAGTCGCCCTGGCGTTTGATAGCAAATTCGAGTTATCAGCATGGCTCATCCTCTGGTCTGCTCTCATAGACAAAGCCGATGGCACAGTAGCCAAACTCATGGATTCCCAGAGCCGATTCGGTGCGGAATTCGACTCTCTATCCGATTTGGTCTCATTTGGCGTTGCCCCCGCATTTTTATTCCACTCCTACATCACCTCAACACCGGAACTGGCAATCCCATGGGCTGCCTCATTCGCAGCTGCCCTGTTTTACGCCCTGGCCACCGCTCTGAGGTTGGCCAGATTCAACATAATGTGCCATAATCCTCAGTCCAGTGCAGCACCACACCGAATCACGCCAGAGAATATAAAAACAAGCCACAACCAACCTGACCACGCTCCCCCCAATACTGCCCAAAGCATACCCCTCAGCGCTGATTCTGCTGGCAGCACAGACGCAACAGCAATGGACATTGACAATCAAGCCAGCGACCACGCAGCCAACAGCAAGACCTTCGTCGGCATCCCGTCTACTCTGGCTGCAGCAATTATCTCAAGCTCATGGCTGGTATTCCAGGACTATGGTTACCTGTTCAGCACCGGTTCTGTCCCGGGCAACATCTACCCCACATTTCTGGTCATGGCTGGCATACTCATGTTGAGCACCATCAAAACACCCAAGATAATGCGCAGCAAGAGCAAACTCTTTAACAGCTTCCAACTCCTGGCCGCCCTGGTCATTTTTACCTGCGCAGTTCTCATGGTACTCCCTATTATCCCCTTTACCATCGCCATTCTGTACATAGCTGCTTCCCTGATAATCACTGTCATACCTGATAAAAAACAATTCTGAATTGTCCAAAACAGGTTGGTGCCAGAGGAACTGAATATAATTTTCCGGCGAGGGTGAAATTTTTGGTTCAATTAATATATTTTGCTGACTAATCCATAGTGGTGCGGTATTTAATCGACTCGACAATCTGTTCGGCTAACCAGCTATCTGGCAATGCCATATCCGTCGTGACGTGAAGAGGAAACCATGATCTACGAAGATCCCAAAGAGAAAATGAGCGAACTGGGAGCAAGACTGGAAAGTCTCTGGAGGCATCTTTGACTTAGAGGAGAAAGAATCTCGAGTCAACGAACTTAATGAGCTATCCAGCGGCCCAGACTTTTGGAAAGACCAGGACAAGGCCCAACTGCTGCTAAAAGAGCGTACCGGGCTGGAAAACCAGGTCCAGATGTGGAAAAAGCTGAAATCAGAGCTGGAGGATGTGGCTACCCTCCATGAACTGGCCAAAGAAGCCCATGATCAGGAAACATACGACGAGGTGCAGGAAAACCTGCGCCAGTTAAGCGAATCCATAAGAAAAATGGAGTTCGCTCGCATGATGAGCGGCGAGCTTGACCGCAACAGTTGCTTTCTGCAGGTCAATGCAGGCGCCGGCGGAACCGAATCCATGGATTGGACCAGCATGCTTTTACGCATGTACCTGCACTGGTCCGAGAAGCACAGCTACCGCACAGAACTGATTGACGAAGTGGTGGGCGAAGAAGCTGGAATCAAGAGCGCCACCATCCGGGTAATGGGGGATTTCGCCTACGGTTACCTGAAGGCGGAAATTGGCGTACACCGGCTGGTCAGGATCAGCCCATTTGACTCCAATGCCCGCAGGCATACCTCCTTTGCCAGTGTGTTTGTTTATCCCGAGGTAGACGACGAGATAAACATCGAGATAGACGAGGAGGATGTACGGGTTGACACCTTCCGTGCCTCCGGCGCAGGTGGGCAGCACGTGAACAAAACCGACTCAGCAATCAGAATGACCCACATTCCCACAGGCATCGTTGTCCAATGCCAGAATGAACGTTCACAGCATAAAAACCGGTCAATGGCAATGAAGATGCTAAAAGCTCGCCTGTATGAACGGGAAGTGGCAGAGAGGCAAAAAGAGAGGGATGAAGTGGAGGCCAACAAAATGGCCATCAACTTCGGCAGCCAGATTCGCTCCTATGTACTTCAGCCCTACCAACTTGCCAAAGACCTGCGAACCGATGTGGAAACTGGTAATGTGGATGCAGTCCTGGACGGTGAAATCGATCCTTTCATTGAGGCCTACTTGCTCAGTCAGGCGAAAAAAGATACAGGTACGAAAAACACAGTCAACTGATAATCAAAGGCACAACACACAGGAACACTACCAAGCACCCCTGAACGGAGGAGATAAGATGCACAGCAATATGGTTGGCAAGAACATACAAAACCTGATCCCCTACGCTCCAGGCAAGCCAGTAGAAGAGGTGGAGCGGGAACTGGGCATCAGGAATTCCATTAAGCTTGCATCCAATGAGAACCCACTTGGCCCCTCTCCGTTAGCCATGGAGGCGGTCGCTGCCCACCTAGGCAAGGCCCACCTGTATCCAGATGGCGGTGCATTCTACCTGCGCAACAAGATCGCCAGTACGCTTGGAGTGACTCCTGACCGTGTCATGGCAGGCAATGGTTCCAACGATGTGATTGAAATCCTGGCCCACACTTTGTTGATGCCCGGTGACCATGGTCTTATGAGTTATGGCGCATTTGCCATTTATAAGATCATCTGCCAGGGGATGGATCGGGAATTCACCGAAGTACCCATGGTGGAGAACCAGTGGAAAACGGACGTGGATGCCCTGCTGGGGGCCATCCATTCACGGACCAAGATGATCTTCCTCCCCAATCCCAACAATCCCACCGGAACCTATCTGAATAAAGATGAGATGGACAGGCTGATTCGTGGTGTTCCCAAAGAGACCATCGTCGTCCTGGATGAGGCTTATACGGAATATGTGACAGCCGGGGATTATGCGGACGGGATGACCTATATAGATGATCACCCTAACGTGGTAGTCTGTCGCACCTTCTCAAAGGCTTATGGACTCGCTGGTCTCAGGTGCGGCTATGCGGTTGGTTCTCCCCAGCTCATTAATTTCTGCAACCGTATCCGTCAGCCGTTCAACGTATCAGCCCTCGCCCAGGTGGCGGCAGTGGCTGCCCTGGACGACCGGGAGTTTATCAGTAAGAGTCACAATCTGAACAAAAACGAGCTCAAGGCGATGCATGAGAGTCTGACCAGCATGGGGCTGGAAGTGATCCCCAGCCAGGCCAACTTCCTGATGGTGAGAATGGGAGAGCCCTGTCAATCGGTTTTCGACTGGCTCCTGCGTCATGGTATTATTGTCCGCCCCCTGAACAAATCCTATGGCATGGATGACTGTATCCGCATCACCATCGGTACCAGCGCCGAGAATAAGGCGCTCATTGAAGCAATGGGCAAGTATTTGGACGAAAGAGCAAAGGGAGCCTGAGATTAAGAAAGATGAAAAATGAGCAGAGGAAATGGAAGCAGTGCTCTAATGAATAACATGGGTAACCATATGGGTAGTAATGCCGCCGAAAGCCCGCTGCTCATCATTGCAATTGACGGCCCAGCCGGTTCAGGAAAGTCAACCATCAGCAAGCTGATCGCCCGTCACTTGGGGCTCTCTCTGGTGGATACGGGAGCAATATACCGCACGTTGGCTCTTGTGGCCAATCGAGCCCAGGTATCCATGGACGATGAGACTCCCCTGGCCGCTCTGGCGGGAGAACTGAAGATCCATTTCCAATGGAATGGAGATTATAACCGGGTGTTTCTCGATTCGGAAGATGTGTCCCAACTCATCCGAGATGAAAAAATATCCATGGGAGCCTCCCAGGTGGCTCGCCACCAACAGGTGCGCGAAGTACTGCTCCAATTGCAGCGCAAGCTGGCTCACACCCCTCCGGGAGCAGTCCTTGAAGGGCGTGACATCGGGACCGTGGTGCTGCCCGACGCAGATTTCAAGTTCTTTATCACCGCCACCCCGGAAGAGCGGGCAAGGCGCCGCACCAATCAGCTCCTCAACAAAGGAATCCAGGCCGACTTTCAGCAGATATTGGCAGACATCATCCAACGTGACCAGATGGATGAGACTCGGACGTTTGCCCCCCTCAAACAAGCCAGCGATGCCATACTGGTCAACACCACCGAGATGGATGTGGGTCAGGTTGTTGACAAATTACTTACCCATATCAAAGAGCATGTGAGCTGAGCTGGCTTGGCCTTTATTGGGCCAGGGTTAGAAGAGCGGCAGGCAATTCAAACCCGAATAAGATCCATTTTTCCCAGGAATCTATTGAAAAAACCTTGCAATTTGCACTACTTATGCACACCTTTGGTCCACAAAGGCGCAAACTGGAATCCAACATAAGTGGATGAATTCCTTACCAAAAGAAAAAATCCATTGACATATGCTTTGTGAAACCGTAAGTTTTCGCCCTGTCTTGCCACATCTGCCTATTTCATACCATCAGCATATGGCCAGGAACGGTACGTGAGCCGGACAAATATCGCCGCAGGAGGATTCCTAGGAAAGCATGAGTAGTATTAGTTGTATTAACCCCAAACCAATGATGGGAGGAGACTTGGACCTTTTTTCTGACTTTGAGCGTCTGCTCGAAGAGAGTTTCAAGCAAGACACCTTCCGCGAAGGAGAGATTCTCTCCGGACGAGTAATTTCCATTAGCAAAGATTTCGTTCTGGTAGATATCGGAGCTAAATCTGAGGGTCAAGTCCCCGTTGAGGAATTCAGATCCTTTGATGGAACCATCAGCGTAAACCCTGGCGACAGGGTTGATGTGTTACTCGAGTCACAAGAGGACGAAGATGGCCTTGTCGTTCTCTCCAAAGAGAAGGCCGACAAGATGAAGATCTGGGATGACATCTCAGATGCATGTGAACGTGATGAACTTGTTGAAGGTATCATTACCGCACGCGTCAAGGGTGGTCTCCAGGTCGATATCGGCGTCAAGGCGTTCCTGCCCGGCTCCCAGGTTGACATTCGCCCAGTCCGCAATCTGGACAAGTACATTGGCGAAAAGCACAGCTTCAAGGTGATCAAATTCAACAAGAAGCGTGGCAACATTGTTCTCTCCAGACGTGCCCTCCTTGAGAAGGAGCGTGAGCAGCTCAAAAAGAAGACCCTGGAGAACCTGGAAGAAGCCAAAGAAGTCATTGGAACCATCAAGAACATCACCGAGTACGGTGCATTCGTGGATCTTGGTGGAATCGATGGTCTCCTGCACATCACTGACATGTCATGGGGACGGGTCAATCACCCCTCCGAGCTGTACCACGTTGGTGACGAGATCAAGGTTAAGGTTCTTAAATTCAACTCTGACACAGAGAGAGTATCTCTCGGTGTAAAGCAGATTACGGAAGATCCCTGGATTCACGCTGATCGGCGCTACCCCAACGGACATCGTGTCTTCGGTAAGGTTGTCTCCTTGACCGATTACGGCGCATTCGTTGAGCTGGAAGAAGGCATTGAAGGCCTGATCCACATCAGCGAGATGAGCTGGACCAAGCGGGTCAAGCACCCCAGCAAGGTTGTATCCATTGGCGACGAGATTGAGACTATCGTTCTTGATGTTGACATTAAGGGCAAGAGAATCTCCCTCGGCATGAAGCAACTTGAGCCCAATCCATGGACCCTTCTCCAGGAGAAGTATCCTGTCGCATCCACCATTAGAGGCCGCATCCGGAACATCACCGAGTTCGGTATCTTTGTTGGCATCGAAGAGGGAATCGACGGCTTGGTTCACATCAGCGATCTCTCCTGGACTTATCGCATCAAGCATCCTTCTGAGCTCTTCAAGAAGAGCGACGAGGTTGAAGCGGTTGTTCTGAATATCGATGTGGAGAACGAGCGGTTCTCCTTGGGTATCAAGCAGCTCTTCCCAGATCCGTGGACATTTATTCCTCGGCACTACCCTGCCGGTCGTGAAGCAAACGGCAAGGTGCTCAGAGCTACTGAGAGCGGTTATCTGGTTGAGCTGGAGCCTGGCGTTGAGTCGGTAATCCCGCCCAACGAGGTTCCTGAATCCAAGACTCCTAAAGTTGGTGATTCAGTTACTGTCCAGGTGACCTTCATGGATCCCCATGAGCACCGCCTGGGCCTGTCAATGAAGACCATGTCTGAAGGCGATGTTGATGATCCCCGTCGGTACATGGCAGGCAATGCCAGCACAGCCCTGGGCGATCTGCTCAAGGAGAAGCTGGCGATGGACGCTGCGGTTTCCGGTGATGAGATCGGTGAAGCTGCTGCTGAAGTTGTCGAAGCTGCAGCAACGGCTGGATCCCCTTCTGATACTGACCAGGCCGAAGAGAACCTGGCTGGTGATGAAGAGTGATCCACGGAGCATGAGTAAAGCTCCATTACTGTGGAGCTTTGCCAGCTACTAGATTTAAGCACTGAAAAACGGCGGAAGGATTAATCTCCTCCCGCCGTTTTCTTTTTTGCAAACATACTTCTCTCCCCCCTTATCACTTAAAATAACGTATAATCCACAAATTCACATTGTCGGTAACAGTATCAGGTAAGGTGTTCGTGCCGCCTATACAGGCAATCACCCAAAGACATTCAGGATAAATTAAAATGGATAATCCAGTGGATAACACTGAAAACAATCGAAACCAATACCTTCCGGGCGGTCAGCTACCGAGTCAGCCACAGGGACAGGAGCAGGGGCAAAATCAGACACCACCCCAGGCCCAGAATAATGATACTCCTGAGCAGACGAGCAACAGGTGGGAATGCCAACCCTTAACATCCAGAAGGAACCGGAATGGCAAAAGAAACGGTGGGGGGAATGGGTGCAGTTTTGGCAAAGTTCTGCTTTACGTAATTCTTAGTCTGGCAGCAATCACCATCTTCTATGGAATCGTATTTAATCTATTTATCGGCGGACTCAATTCCCTTGACAGTCTCAGCACCCCCGGGCACTCGGGTGTAACTCGTCCCAGTATCGGTGTGGTGGAGATCCTAGGGAACATTGAAGATTCCAAACCGGTATCCGAAGTTATCCGCACCTACGAGAACGACCCACTGATTGAGGCAGTCCTGGTGCGCATCGACTCTCCTGGTGGCGGCGTTGCCCCATCCCAGGAAATATTTCAGGACATCCTGCGTCTCCGCAAGACCAAGAAGGTGGTTGTTTCTATGGGGAGTACAGCCGCATCAGGGGGGTACTATATCGCTTGTGCAGCAGATCGCATCGTTGCCAGCCCGGGCACACTGACCGGCTCCATCGGGGTCATTTCCCAGACTGCCCAGGTTAACACCCTCATGAGCAACCTGGGAATTGAGACGGCCACCTTCAAAAGTGGCAAGCTGAAAGATACAGGCAGCCCTTTGCGTCCCATAGAACAGGGCGATCAAGAGCTTATGAAATCCCTGGTCGACAATCTCTTCCAACAGTTCGTGGACGATGTTCGAACTCAGCGTGGCCTGGACGACAAGACTGTTGAGCAGATCTCCGACGGCAGGGTGTTAAGCGGCAAACAAGCCCATGAGCTTGGACTGGTAGATGACTTGGGCAACCTTCACACTGCCAGAGAGAAACTGGTAGAAATAGCCGGTATTGATAAGGACCTGCCCTTGGCCTATCCTCCAGACAAGACCATACCCTTACTGCTCAGACTGATTCTCCGGGAGGGTGCTTCTGCTGCCCTGAACGCAGTGTTTGAGCAGAAGCCGGGGATGAAGATCCAGTACTCCCTGCCTGGCCATGAGCTTGGCCTGGGAGATTGAGCAATTGAAAGGAGCTCTCACCGTGGAACCAAAATCTGTCATCTGGGCCCCCTGGAGAATGGCATATATAGATGGCTACCAACCTGAGGTTGCCAAGGGAGGTTGCCTGTTCTGTGGTGCCCTCAGCGCACCCGATGACGAAGAAGCGCTTCAGAAAAGGCTTATCCTGGCTCGCACACGGTATGGTGGCATCATCATGAACCTGTACCCCTACAACAACGGCCACATCATGGTGTTTCCCAGGGAACACTCCCCAGACCCGACAGCCATCCCGATGGAGAGCTACCTGGGTCTAAGTCGTCTCTGGCGTGATGCTCTCTCCCTGCTTCGCCAGCAATACCAATCTGATGGCTTCAACGTGGGGCTCAACCTGGGCTCGGCCGCAGGGGCTGGCATTGCAGACCACTTCCATGTGCACCTGGTGCCCCGCTGGAACGGTGATACCAATTTCATGCCAGTACTGGGCGATGTAAAAGTAATGCCTGAGCACATAGAACAGACCTGGAAAAGATTGCGCCCAATTTTCAGACAACTGGAGAATGACGATAGTCAGCATTGACACTGGTCAGCCTTTAAGCTTATCTTTTCTTAAATTGTAATAATCAACGGCTTGATGCGAGACAATTAATTCATTTCATTACTGGTTCCATAATCTGGAATCACCACATTCTGGCTTCGGCTCCCTGTCTGTTTCATCGGCCACTCAAGTTGAAGCCTCGACCATGGATGACCATACAGACTTTAGTCTGGTCGTTCCATAAGGAGTGGTTGGAAATTGTCGGTTTATGATCATCAGCATGATCCCTATCTAGGGCTTGAAATCCTGGGGCAATTCCGTATCGAGTGCAAGATTGGCCAGGGTGGTATGGGAGCTGTGTATCTCGCTGATCAACCAAGCATGTCCCGTAAAGTGGCCGTAAAAATCCTGCGGTCTGAGATTGCCAACAATCCCGAATTAGCAGAGCGTTTTGGTCGGGAGGCACGGGCACTTGCCAATCTGGACCACCCCCACATTGTAAAAGTATTCAACTACCAGCAGTTGGAAGATGGTTCCCTTGCCCTGGTGATGGAGTATGTAAAAGGCCAGAGCCTGGATAGTCTGCTGGAGGAGACACCTAAACTGGAATGGTCCCGAGCTGTAGAGATCGCCAGACAGGCTGCAGAAGCCTTAGAAGAAGCTCACACGGTCGGCATTCTGCACAGGGACATCAAACCGGGGAACATTTTCCTGGTTCCAGGCCGTAGGAAAGAAGACCTGGTAAAAGTGCTCGATTTTGGCATCGCCAAAGTCATGGATGAGATTGGGGGCCAATTCAGCGGAAAGATGGGGGTTTTGCACGGGACACCCATGTATATGTCCCCTGAGCAGGCCAGAGGTGAGAAAGTTGGCTTCCGATCCGACATCTACTCCCTCGGCATCTGCCTCTATGTGATGCTAGCCGGACGACTTCCTTTCAACTCTGAGACCCTGGTTGGATACATAATGGCCCACCAGCATACGGCTCCTGCCCCTCTTGCGGATTTTGCCAGTGGGTACCCTCCCCAATTGGAGACAATCCTCGCACGTATGTTGGCCAAAAAGCCTATAGACCGGTATCAATCCATGCAGCAGGTGGCTGATGAGCTCGGCAAACTGTTGTTGCAGAAAGAGATAGCCGCCAATAGCAGTGGAGAGTTTGCTGTACCTGCACACACCGGGTCTACGAACCCAGCTATAGTACAGGCTGCCCCACCAGCCTCTGATACGACCACGACTGCCGGGACTACTATCGGGGCGACTACCTCCACCGCCCCAGCCCCATCCCCAGATATAAAGCACACCGAGTCTTCCGATGCCACCAACACTCACCCCCAAGGAGGCACAGAACAAGGGCCCACCAGTGCGACGGCACCACTAAGCCCCTCAGATCCGCCCACCATTGGGGTTGCCCATACCAAAGGCACAGCCAGCAACCTCCCGGACAAGCGCCCACCAGGCCGCCGCAAACGTAACCGTAGACGACGCTGGCTTGCGGTGACAATCACCATCATTCTGGTTGGTGTACCAGCAGCGATGGGCCTGGTTACGCTCCTACGAACAGCACCCACACCCAACGTGCCATCCCAGAGCATTGCGCCTCCCGATAGGCATAATAAAGTAGCGCCGCCTGAAGCAAGTCATCCTGCAAACAGCCTACCCGGCACCGCCCAGGTGGGTAACTCTCCCCTGAAGATGGCAGAGAACGCTGATACTTCTCGGGTCCAGGTACTGGAACAGAGCGACACTCCCCCCCCTGCGTGGACTAAAGCAGTACCATTCTCAATGGACCGCAGCTTCTTTATGGGCTCAGGAAAGGGTGCAACCAGATCAATTGCCGAGGAAAATTCAGCCCTTGATGCTCGAATAAAGATATTCCAGGCTCTGATCAAGAATGCCCATGATATGGAGGCTGCCCAGCTGGTGAAAAAGATTATGGACGAGAGGGGTAACGCCTACAATGGCAACGAAGACCGGATGCGCACAGCAATAGGGGCGTGCCAGGTTCTCGAGCCCCAAATCGACGACACCTATTGGGAGAGAATCATCCCTGAACCAGGTCAAGCCCCCCAGTTCCGCCACATGACCCTGCTCACCGTAAACGATGCCCACATGCTATCAGCCCGCAACCAGATGTTCTCTATCACTACTGCATCTAATGGAACCAGGGTGATACCTTTCTGCCCCCTTCTCGCCCCCATATATGGCGAATCCAATGGAGTTATAGTCGTTACCGGACACAAAGCCAGTACAGATGGCAAGGACGTGGCTGGTCAATCCTCACCCACTGGACTGAACCATAGTTTGAGCGCAGGTGATATGATTTTTGAGATTGAGGGTCAAAAAATAAGCAGCGTCCCCCAGGTTATGTCCATAATCAAAGGCGCAAAAAACAAACAGCACCGGAGCGTCACTGTTCAAATCAAACGTATTAAGAATGGCGTGGCTAAAGCCGAAACTATCACCCTCCCCCTCTAAACCCAGGCAATTTCACGACTTTATAAAGAACTCCTTGATGTCAGAGGGAAGCATGGATTCTATATCCTCCACCTCGCCCCTGCTCAACGCCGTCTTGAGTACCCGGAATACGGCTTTGGCTGAACGCTCGGCCTGTTGACGATCGAGCTCATCCTGGTCCATTACATGGCTCAGGAATTCATCCAGATTCCATTTCACTTTTGGCTCGGTAACACAGCGTTCAGTTGCATGGCTGATCTCATGGGGGAGTTGGGAAAGGAAATCCTTAGGCTCTCCTCCATATAGCCGCATTGCCAGTGCGCAACACACGGTCAGTGTATGCTGTTTTGCTTCGCTTTCTGAGCGGAGACCGGCAATCTCCTGAACATTCCTGAAAAATTCCTTTCCGGTCATTGCTTTCTCCTCATCTAGTCAATCAGGGTTGAGGCAGGCTAAAACTGCCTTAAACCATTAGTTTTGCACCACAATGGATTTAACCAGCGTCTGGGAGAAGAATGTCAGTTTTCTAGTATTGTACAGGCAGCGGCTCTGAACACATAACAGCGTGGGTAGCAAGCAGAGCCTGGCCGTTAAAATCCCCAATCGGAACAGGAGCAATTGACCGTCAAGAGATGACATGATAACGTACTTTTCAATTTGTTGGTCCCCGGAGGCTTTGATGCAGAACCTTAAAGCGATTATGGCATTTTTGGTGCTTCCATTGTTCCTGTCAGCCCTGCTTGCTTCAACAGCATACGGGGATGACGATGTAATGGAGTTTGACCTGGGCGATTTCGATGAATCCCCAGCAGGAGACGGAGGAGGCTCTGACCAGTTCCTTGATGATCTCCAGATTGAGGGAGAGACTTCATCCGACGTTGATATGGCCTTTGGCAGTGATGAACCAGTGCTGCCCAGAATGGTGGCCCTGGTACTGCGCAGTGGCGAAGCGGAAGAAGAAGTAGCCTTCCGCCTCACTCAGGCCATATCCAGGGATCTTAGAACCCGACGATTGGCAGAGGTTGGTGATCCTGAAGAGTTTCGGGCTCGCCTGCTCGCCCCAGGACTGGCAGCAGCCCTCGACTGTGCGGCGAACGCAGTATGCGTCTCTGGATATGGCCGGGATCTTTGGATCGAGAAGATCCTCCTTGGGGTCCTCTACAAGGACGTGGACGGCTACAAACTGAACGTCAACCTGGTAGCTGTAGATAGCGCAGAGATCGAAGCATATGCCAACCCTACCCTCAAGGGTGTGATGAACTCAGAGCAAATAGGGACCACAGCCCAGGGGGTGGTTAAGCGCCTGTTTAACATCAGGGACGCATCGGATCTGCTGGATGAAGGTGCCCGGAAAAAGCTGGTTCCTATGCGTAGCCCCACCCAGACCAAAATGGCGTGGGTAACGGGTGGGCTGGCCGTAGTGGCAACAAGTGTGGGCATTGGATATGGAGTCTCATCCCAGAATATCGAAAATGACATCCTGGAAAAGAGGGGCCTGACTCAGGTAGAAGCAATGGAGTTGATTGAGAATGGGAAAGATCATGCCCTGTATGCCAACATTCTGATGGCGACCGGACTGGTTGCTGCCGTAGCTTCAACGGCTCTCTTCTTTATCAAGCCTCTCCAGGAGGTTGAAGTCACCAATTCCAGGGTCTCTCCCCTGGCTGGTAACACGGGATTGCACACACCAAAACCTTCTCTCTTCGTCCTCCCCTCTGTGGGTCTGGGTGGAGCAGGCCTGAGCGCAGGCCTGAAATTTTAATAAAGAGGTCAACCAGCATGAACCACTATTCAAGAATTCTGACCACGCTCACTCTGGCTGCCCTCGCAGGTACAACCGCCATAATGGCATGCAGCTTCGACTTGAACCTGGGCGACCGAAAGCAATACTACTGCGAGAGCGACAAGGACTGCCTACAGCCCGATTATTTTTGCGACATGTCCCTGGAGAATCCCATTTGCGCCCTCAATGTCCCAGATAGTGGCCAGGATAACACCAAGAACTGCGTAGATAATGACGGGGACCAATATGGCGAAGGAGAGGACTGTCTCGGACCAGATTGTGATGATGACAATCCCTATGCCTGGACTGGTGCCATAGAGGTATGCGATGGAATCGACAACAACTGTAACGGTTTGATCGATGCTGATGATACTGCCTATGAGGAACAATACTGTCCACTCCAGGTGGGAGTATGCAACGGCTCTACCAAGGAATGTCCGGTTACACTGCGGAACAATCCCTGCTATTCTGAAGATGACGCACTGGGTGTACTAAAATCCTGTGAAGTCCCATGCAATGCAGAACGCTATGCAAATCACAGCGAGCATTATGTGACCCCTGAGACTGCCGCACACTGTGATGGCAAGGATAACGATTGCGACGGTGCAATTGATGAGTTGTGTGTATGTAACGAAGATGATACCGAAGAATGTGGTACAGACGTGGGCGAGTGTGAGCTGGGCTACAGGGAGTGCATTGGCGGGGCCTGGTCTGAGGAGTGCATCGACAGCGTGAACCCCGGCGTTGAGATCTGTGATGGCAAAGACAATGACTGTGATGGCGAAGTTGATGAGGAGACTGTATGTGGCCCATGTGACTGGAATGAGGTCATGGTGGACCGGCCAAGCGATAACGCAAAGTTCTGCATTGACCGTTATGAAGCTTCCCGTAGAGATGCCACAGCAGAGAGTGAGGGTGTCTCGACCAACATGCTGGTAAAGCCCAAACCGAGCGTAAAACCCTGGAGTAATGTGACCTTCCAAACCGCCCAGCAGATCTGTACCAACAAAGGTATGGAGCTGTGTTCCGCAGAGGTCTGGACGGCAGCGTGCAGGACTGGGGCCAACAACATGTACCCCTACGGTGGCAACTATCAGGAAGGTGTCTGCAATGGGGCCGGCAGCCACAGCGGGACCGTCCCCACCGCACAGATGTCCGGGTGTGTTGCCCGTTGGACTCCCAGGGGTGGCAATGACGACACTGGCAACATCTTTGACATGAGCGGTAATCTCATGGAGTGGGTTGCCCCGGATGTTGCCAACAAAGCCCAGAGGCACGCATATGGTGGCTCTTACATGTCATCGCAGAACGAGCTGCAGTGTACCGCCAAACGGGACTTCACTGAAGAAGGCAGCAACGCCACTACCCCGGAAATTGGCTTCCGGTGCTGCCGCAGATTGATCATCCAGTAAACTCCCCGAACCCTCTCCTATCAAGTCACGCCTGGATAACAGCACCATGTGTATGCTTACCTTATGCTTTCGGGAATAATAGACACCTTTTCAACCTATTTGATCTATAGTTCTCTGAAACAGAAGTGGGTTATATCACGTGGCGAAGGTGAAGGTTTGGATGATGCCTTGCCACACGTTAAAACAGCATTGGTACCAAGCCCAACGCCACTGCATTTTGAAAGCCATGGTAAAAAACAGCGGATGAGCACAATGAATACAGCGATGAAGCGAATTACTCCTTTATTGGTCCTGCTGGTTTTGGGACTGGCAACACTGATGATGCTCCCAGGATGTGGAGGAGGGCGAAAGGCACAGGACCCGGCTACCCTCCTGCCAGGCGATGCCAATGTCGCCCTCACCGTCCCAAACATTAACACTGCCCTCACCGATCTGAAGGGAATGTACGCTCGACTGGTGGAGAAGTTTCCTGATCTTTCCAGACTACCGGAGGACATCAAGCGAAGCATCGGATTCAATTTCCTTTTGCCCGAATCATTGAAAGAACTGGGAATCGACCCGGCAGGTGCAGGGGGGATGGCCATACGAGGGCAGGATACATATGTTGTGCTGCCCATTACTCGGGCGGCCAGATTCAATGAAGCACTGTCAAACAGATTGAAGGCAGCTCTGGGGCCTGAAGTCCGCATCCAGGACTACCAGACCACCGGCAGCAAGCTTAGAGGCAAAGCATTGTTTATTGGGGAGAGGACCGATCCAGATGTGGTCTGGGTCACTGATGACAAGCTGGCCCACATCTGTTACGTTCACCGACCGATGGGTGAAAACCCTGGTGCTCGCCTCCAGAGCATTCTCGACATGACTCCTCAGAGCAGACTGGCCGCTAATGCTCCCTACGACAGCCTGAAGAAGCTTTTTGCCCAGAAGGCAACCCGCAATCCATCTGTCTACCTACTCCCCAACAAAGAGGCACAGTCAATTCTGTCTAAGATGGTTAATCGCAGATTGGGTAATTCCCCATCCACCCGCCAGATTCTTAAAGGAATCAATTCAACCATATCCGCTTCTGAAGGAATGGGGCTAAATTTCCAAACTGACGAAACGGGACTCACCATCGGTTTTCAGGTGCTCTTAAATGGAGAGGGCAGCCAATCTATGGCGTGGCTGAAGAATGTAGACAGCATCCACGCGGTAGATTGGGCCGAAGTGATTGATGGCGACGCACTCATGGCCACCCGTCTTACCATCCCACCAGAGAATGCGGCTCACTTGCTCAGTCAGTTGCTGACCCCAGATGCGCTTACTAACCTGGCCACAGCAGGGGTAACAGGATCAACGGCAACCAAGGGACGGGGAGGAAAAAAGGGCGGCTCAAGGGGCGGAGCCGGCCAAAACAAAGGAAAAGACGCTACATCGGTCATCTTCGACGACCTGAAGCTTGGACAAATGGCGCAACACATGACCGGCCGATTAGGTTTAGCCATCTATCAAATCAATCTTGTCTCCGGGGTCTCCGACTTATTCAGTCAGAAGGCTGGATCGGGCCGGAAGATGGCACCAACCGACGACATGTTCAACTCAACTGCATACATACAGATCAAGGATGCCAATGCTCTCCGCAGCTTCCTTAATGGCCTCGTAGAACCCGATGACGAAGAGGGAGACCTGACCGCCATTGGTACCAATGGAGCAGGCACTGACGCGGGTTCTAGTGCTGGTGCGGGAGCAGCAGGGGCAGCAGGTGCTGATAATACAGCAAACAATGATACTGCCCAGGCCGTTGCCAATACCGCTCCCGTCAAAATCAGGCAATGGACCGTGAAAATGAGAGAGGGGGGAGATAACAGAGAAGGCGAAACAGGAACATGGTCTATTATCTGGAATGGAAAAGCCATGGCCACAATGACCCTTAAAGACCAGATCCTCATCATCGGGAGTAACCCTCAGAGAGTAGAGGCAGCTCTCCGAAAAGGAGCTAAAGGGGTACCAACCAATTCGGCAAGCAACCTGTCGAGCCGATTGGTCACTGACGCAGCCAAGACCCTGTTCTCCCAGACACCGACCGGATATAATGGGCTCTACATGAATATCCAGTCTATCCTCACTGAGCTGCCAATTTTTTACATGATTCTGCCCACCCTGGGCCAATCCCTCTCCATGATACAGGAAGCAGTGATTTATGGAGCCCTCGCAGATGATGCCCGAAGCCTGGGAGGTCAGGCAGTAATAAGCCTCACTCCATCCACCAAGAACACATCCCCGGCTATAAAGAATTAGGCCGAGGCCCTGGGAAAAGCTCCATGATCAAATTGGAAAATGTTACCAAAACCTACGGGGTGGGAGACGCAACCAGAGACGTGCTCTCCGGCATCAACCTGCATGTGGCTAAGGGAGAATTCCTTGCCATAGTGGGATCATCCGGCTCTGGAAAGACTACTCTGCTGAACATTATGGGGGGACTTGACCGCCCAACAGGCGGCAGGGTTGTTGCGGATGGGATTGACCTTGTTACCCTTGACGACGCTTCCTTGTCCAGGTTCCGAAACGAGACTATGGGTTTTATTTTCCAGCATTTTAATCTGCTGGAGCACATGTCGTGTCTGGATAACGTGATTTTGCCCGGTTTTTTCAAGTCTTCTGGAGTTGAACTGCGTACTGGAGCCGAAGGGAGCGTCCGGGTTCAAA
This sequence comes from uncultured Myxococcia bacterium, assembly GCA_964477705.1. GTDB lineage: Bacteria > Myxococcota_A > JAVEVO01 > JAVEVO01 > CAYZFJ01 > CAYZFJ01. The sequence continues at coordinate 25,955 of CAYZFJ010000010.1, forward strand.
CTCAAGCTCAAGGCCAAAGCCAGAGCCAAACTCAAACAAATGGCCAATCCAAGGCCAAAGCCAAGGCACTTATGCTCCTGGAACAGATGGGAATCGGCAGATTTGCCCATGAGAAACCCGGGCGCATGTCAGGGGGGCAAAAACAACGGGTGGCAATCGCCCGCTCCCTCTTCTGCTCTCCTCGACTGCTCCTGTGTGACGAACCTACTGGCAACCTGGATACAGCTACCGGCGGACAGATCTTCGACCATATTACCCGCCTCAACAAAGAATTTGCCATGACTGTAGTGGTGGTCACCCATCAACATTACCTGGCTGAGAGAGCTGACCGGATCATCAGCATCGAAGATGGCCGAATTTACAGTGGAGGTGAACCATGACACCAGGGCACCTTTTCACTCTTGCGGGAAACAATCTGGCACGAAGCTGGAAATCCCTGCTCATTTCAGGAATCGGTGTTATAGCCGGTATCGCATCACTGATCTTTCTGGTGGCCCTCGGTTCGGGCACCAAGGAGCACGTGCTCAACAAGATATTTGTGATCGACCACCTGGAAGTGGTGCCCCGTAGTTACGACCTGGGGATTGTGAAGCTTGGGGGCGGAGCTCTCACTGGAAAGCTGGATGCGCAGGCAGTGGAGAGCCTGGGGGCTATTCCGGGGATCTCCGGTGTCTATCCCAAGATGCGCTTCTCCTTTAAGGCCATGGGTTCAGCAGGAGCCGATCTTATCGGTCGCGACGTCTATTTTGAGCTGTTTGCTGACGGCATAGACCCAGGTCTGGTAGAAGACGAGTTGGGAGAAGACTTTCACAAGTTCCGCATGCGCCCAGAGGGGGAACCTATTCCCATTCTCATCTCGCCCCAGCTTGTTGAGTTCTTCAACACATCAGTCTCTGGTGTGTTCAAACTGCCCAAATTA
>CAYZFJ010000010.1:26883-36170 GCA_964477705.1 uncultured Myxococcia bacterium
ATCAAGGGAACATTCCACCTGGGGCGCAGTATCTCAAGCCGGGATAGTAAGCAAAAGCCTGTGAAGGTGCCTGTGGAGATTGTGGGCTTAAGCAATAAGGCCCTTCTGCTGGGTGCCACTATCCCCATTGAGTACGTGATGCACTACAACAAGCAACTGGGGGGCGAAGAAACCAGCGGTTTCTATAGTAGTGCCCTGCTCAAGGTTGAAAACCCGGCAGACATTCCAGACATAATCAGCCAGGTGGAACGGGCTGGTTTCGATCTTGATGACAGAAGCAAGGATGCCATACGAGCTGGTAACCTCATCTCCATCTTAATCCTGATTTTCAGCTTGATCAGCCTGACAATTGTAAGCATTGCCGCAGTCTCTATTGCCCAAACTTTTATGACCATTGTTGGTGAGAGAAAGCGCGAAATAGGGGTAATGCGAGCATTAGGGGCAACTAGATCAGACATTAGAAACCTGATAATGCTGGAAGCTGGCGTGGGTGGAGCCTTTTTCGGTGTTGCAGGAATCATAGCGGGCCTGGTCGGTTGTGGGCTGGCGGATCTGCTCGCTATCCATTTACTCCCAGACTTTCCGTTTAAGCCGGCGCATTTTTTCCAGATCTCCCCTCTTCTGCTGCTTGGTGCATTTGCACTGGCATGCATCTTCAGCCTTCTCGGTGCCATCGTCCCTGCTAAACGAGCAGCAGCCCTGGAGCCTGCCCAGGTCTTGGGCCCCAGGTGACCAGGTAACCGGGTCACTTCCTATCAGCCCGCAGAGATCGGCATACAAGCAAACGTATTAGCGGGGCTTAGCACGTTCACAAGGGGCATCTCCACATTAAAGGTCAAGGGAGGCAGCAAGCACATCGTCAACAGAAACAAGATTTGGTGCCTTCGTGCCTTCGTGTGAATCAAAAATGAAGTGCAACTTTACCTAGAAACGTATCCTGCAAAATTTGATGGGGATTATGGTTGTGCGGATAGATTGCATTTCTTTGAAAAATTGCTATAAAAACTACTTCCAACAGGCTCATGAAATGAAATTCAATTGAATTGCGCCTGTAAATTTACAGCTGGAATATTTGGAAGGATTATACCCATGAAAAAAGCAATCATCGAGACCAGTCGTGGCACAATGACTGCAGAACTCTACCCTGCTGCTGCTCCCGGAGCAGTTTCAAATTTTGAAGGTCTGGCCAATGGCAAAATCTCATGGCTTGATCCGAAGAGCCGGCAGACTCAGCGCAAGCCATTCTATGATGGACTTACCTTCCACCGGGTAATTCCCAATTTCATGATCCAGGGTGGCTGCCCAATTGGAAACGGCACCGGGGGCCCAGGCTTCACCATCAAATGCGAGACGAAGAATAACCCCTATAAGCACGAGCGGGGCTCCCTCTCCATGGCCCATGCGGGCAAGGATACTGGTGGAAGCCAGTTCTTTATCTGCCATAGCCCCCAGTCCCACCTCAACGGGGTACACACCGTATTTGGCAAGCTGGTTGATGGATTCGATGTACTTGATGCCATCAAGGGTGGTGATGTCATTGTCAGCATCAGGGTTGTTGAGGAATAAGAACTCCCATAAATGAAGTGTAAGTGCTTATTGTTTTTGACCATGATGGTTGGTTGACGGGGATTGTCAGTGAAAACTATGAGGGGTGCGGTATGGCTGTCCATGCCGTGCCCCTTTTACCACTCTCCCCCCATTCCCCCAATACGCCCCATCCCCCCCTAAACTCCCTTATCCCCATTAAACCCCATGCACCTGAGGGACGGCCTGCCAGGCAACAGGCCAATCATCTGGTCACCCACGAATAGACCTGTTACTTGAGAAAGACGCCCGTGTCAGGAATAATCTCATCTTCCTGGGCCTGCTTGATTACCTCCACAGCTTCCTTCAACTGATGGGCTGCTACAGCAATGGCTACCCCATCCTGAATGTTGGTCTGTACTGGAAAGGGCGTATCCCGCAATGGTCTGACCTTGGTATGGATACTGTCATCAGCCAGAATGCCAGTGATCAGATCCGCTTCCATGGTGTCAGAGGCAAGATAAAATTCTATATAATCTTCACGTTCTTCGGTCACAGGATTACTGGTCAATTCTCCTCCACAATTGTCGCACTCGCCGCTCTTATCCTCATATTCAGTGTTACAATTTGAGCATCTGGACATATCCGGTGTCTCCTTCGCCAACAAAAATTGTGGCACCTTATCCTAGTGAATGGCTTATCCCAAGCTACCGTCCCGAAGCAGGCCGCCCAATGAAGTAGCCAGGCCAGGGTCATCTCTGATGATTTCGAGCAGCCTCTCAGATAGAGAGGCGAACTCATCGTTGGTGCAGACTCCTGGTAGACCTTCTTCCAGCACGTGAGCTACCAGGTTAAGCAGATACTGATCATCTACTCCATCCAAACCGTTTGGGCCATAGCCTGCGCCTCCCCCCGGGCCCCCTACACCCTCGGTAGGCGAAAAAGAGGTTGCAGCGATGGTTGCGCCAGGGCCCGAGAGTCTGGATGCTCCTTCTGCACCATTAGCCGTTGCGATAGACTGACCGCCTTGTGCGGCAGATGATTGGGAGATGGTCTGGATTAAATTAGATGTGGTTATAAGTTGATCAGCATTGGGCGTAGCTGTAACAGCCCCTGTGGGACTGGAGATTGAATCGAAGACAGAGGAGCAACCTGCTCCTCCTCCCACTGCTTCTGTTGATACCCCTGATTCGGGTGCGAATGATGCCTCAGAGGCAGCAGCACCACCTAACCCATCTGCGGACTGAATGGCGCCTTCTTCAGCTTCAATGGCTACACCATTGGCTGCCTCACTAGCTGCTTCCAGAGCTGCCGCCCCTGCAACTCCACGGGTACCGATTCCACCTACACAATCAATTGCCATCATCATCCCCTGAGATGTTCAATTCAATCGAGGCTCAGTTCGGTTCGGTTCGGTTCGGTTCAGTTCGGTTCAGTTCAGTTCGGTTCGAATCAACCAGATTCAGCTAAAGAATCAAACCAGCTCAGCCAGATCCAGCTAAGCCGTTCAGCACCATTCACAAACGAATGCCCCCCAATAGAGCGATATCCTCAGCTCTGTCCCTGGTCCGCTTCCTTCTGACGGGACTTCTTATTGGAACCAGTGGCACCAGAACCGTTGCGATTGGAGGTATTAGCCTCTACACCATCGGCACCAGCGCTGCTCCCTCCCCCACTGTTCAACACCAGAGGTTCCGCCATGGCTCCAGCCAGCTCAAGCTGGTTCTGCCTGCGCCCCTCCTCCTCAACCAGGTCATCGAACTCCTGGAGGAACCGCCTGAGCAGCTCCTGCTTCTTGCGGTAATGGACAAATGCGCTCTTAAAGCCGTTAATGGTCAACTCCCTGATATCACCTATCTCAAGGCCATAATGCTGGTGGGCAAGCCACAGTTCCTTGGTGATCGTGGTGTCAGTAACCATCCTGTTGTCTGTATTAATGGTGACTCTCAAACCAAAATTAAAGTAGAACGGGAGTGGATGGGAGGCAAAATCCTTGGCGGCCCGGGTCTGGATGTTGCTAGAGAGGCAGCACTCGATGGGGATGCGGTGATCATTAACATAATTGATAAGATCCCCATCCTCCCGCAATCGGGTAGCGTGGCCAATGCGGTGTGCACCACACACATGGATCGCCTGTTTGATTGAATCGGGCCCATAGGCCTCTCCAGCATGGGCGGTGCTGTTTACATTGTTGTTCCTGATCAGGGCAAAGGCCTCCCGGTGCTCCTTGGCAGGATAATTGTATTCCGCACCGGCGAGATCAAATCCGACCACTCCACCCTTGTTCTTATATGCCACGGCCAGTTCGGCAAGCCTCATGGAGTTTTCCGGGTCGATATTCCGGATTCCACAAATAATAATGCCAGACATAATGCCGGTTTCTCTCTTGGCTTGCCTCAACCCTTCTGCCACGGTCTCGATGATCTGGGTCATCTTCAACCCTTGGCGGGTATGATAGATTGGCGAGAACCTGACCTCCAGGAGCCTGACATTCTCCTTTGCCGCATCGATTGCCAGCTCATAGGCGGTGCGATATAGGCTCTCCTCAGTCTGGAGAATGCTGAGAGTCACCTGGAAAGCCTTCAGGTAATCGACTAAAGAATCACAGATCTGACCCATGCCAATTGCCTTGGCCAGTCCTTCTTCGTTATCGCTAGGTAGTTTAACCCCCTGTTGATCTGCCATTTCAAGTATGGATGCAAGTCGGAGAGAGCCGTCCAAATGGCAATGGAGATCTGTCTTGGGAATCTTCTCTAAGAAATCGTATGAAAGCTGGATAGGCATATTACCTCCGCAATTAAAATTGGGTCATTTTACACTTTGCCTCATAGGTAGTCAATGGAATGGCTGGCCGAATCTGTCTTCTCTTGTTCAAACAGCGGACAAAGCAGGTGTTTTATATGGCTCACATGTGAATCAAGCAATATGTGCAGAAGAAAAATATGTACAATCATATCGATGGGGCACAGCATGCCAAAGGAGTTGCAAGTCGAAGGTTTCATGCGTGATCGTTGACCGAAGCAAACACCACACCGATCCGCTACTCCTAAAGGAGGTGCAAAAATCAAGGTACAAGGGCAAGGATCTCAGGTTAGCTGTTAGCAGAAAAAATGTGGGCTTGGGTTAGTTCAGGGCTTTCCAGTTTCTTGCAGGGATCTGGGCCGAGAGTGGGGGGGCCGTATTACCAAGAATATATAAGGCCCGACGGTTCCGCTCCTCGTCCACACTGTCACCAGTGGAGACAGCCAAAACAGACTCACCGAACCCCTGATAATGGATAGGGATGTCAAGCCCGGCTGCCCGGAACCACTGGGCAATTGCTTTAGACCTATTGTTCGACAGGGTCATATTGGATTCGGGAGTACCAACGGTGTCAGTGTAGCCGGCAACGAACAGCTTAATCTTCAACTCATCACCATACTTGGCCATCTCTTCACGAATCCGAACCAGGCTCTCGTCCAGTTTAGAAACCTCAGAGCTCCGCACCTCCCACTTGCCAGTCTCGAAGACCACAGTCTTGTGCGGGATCTCCACCCAGAACGGAAGAAGAGACACGTTCTTCCAGAAACCCTCGCTGTCATAAACTTGAAGCTCAACCTTTTTAACAGAACGCTCTCCCGGCTGGTTCCATGCGAACTCAACGGGACCAGCGGTTCCAAACCCACGACCATGGGCCACGTCATGCTGACCCATCAGATTGCCCCGGTCGTCATAAATCATGCCTTGAATTCGGTGGACTGGCCTATTGGCGCTCAGGATGATCTTTCCCTCATCAACGGCCGTTTTACCCTTGTCAATGTAAACCTCAGGCGGTTCACGGCAGATGATTCCAAACTCAAATTGAATAACGCTGGGGTCCTGCACGCCACGCACCCAAGACGATAGCTCAGCCTGATATTTGAAGCTTCCCACATTCTGTTTCCATTTGAATGTGGTATCTGCACGGGCACTCAGGTTCTTGGCGTCGAACGAGAAGGTTCGACCATCGGATCGCTTCAGCTCAAGCTTAATAGATTCAAGGCTTGCGGAGGGGATTATGGTCAAGCTGGCATCATCGCCGGATGTGACCCTCTCTGAGACCCGGAAATTGAACTGGATATCATCGGCCTCAGCAAACCGTGGCGTGACGAGGGCCAGTCCCAATCCCCCGAAGATGCAGAGAACGGCCAATAACAATTTGGTTTCATGTTTCATCTTAGGTTCCTCTCTCGATCAATGTGGCGGGTTCTCACGCATAAAGTAATGTTTTCTTCAATTCGTTTTGTTGCCCCACATGAGAATAAAGCCACTCGCCTATTCTACCATTTAATGGCCGGGGGACAATCATAAAGAGCAGAAATCAAGCCCGATGTCCTTGTAATAAAGGGTGCTGAAAGGATTTGGTGATTGCAGAGCCATGTTTGAATATTATGAATTCTCAGCACACAACCTTTTGACTAAATAGATGCTCCTCTCTATATTCCATGTTGATTTTCAAGCGGTAGTGCGAGGGGTTGGAAGAGGAGCAGAATATAGAAAATGGATAATACAAAGAACAAATCAAACAAGGGCAAACAGCCTCGGGACTCTTTCAAGAAGGTGGTCGCCAGGAACCGTAGAGCCCATTACGACTACCAGATAGAGGACACCTACGAGACTGGAATCTCCCTTTTTGGCAGTGAGGTTAAGTCCTTGCGTGACGGCAAGGCGAATATCACCCAGGGGTACGCCAAGCTGGATGACAATGGGGAGGTCTGGCTGGTGGACTGCAATATTGCCGAATACCCGTGGGCCAATCAGTTTAATCATGACCCGCTCCGACGAAGAAAGCTGCTTCTCAAGGCGCAGGAGATCGCCAAGATCAGCCACAAAATCCATGATAAAGGGTACACTCTCATCCCCCTGGAGATTTACTTCAATGAGCGGGGGATGGCCAAGGTGCTTATTGGACTGGGCAAGGGCAAGCGGGAATACGACCGCCGGGAGACCATTAAAGAGAGGGAGACCAAGAGGGAGGTGTCCGCAGCACTCAAATCCAAGCCAGCCTCCAGGCGCGAGTAAAATCATACATCAGCGCAGTCAGGTTGTGGCAGTACCCACAAGGTACGCCACATAGCTGAAGAAACTGGCCAGTAGAACCCCACCCTCAAAGCGGTTGATGCGGCCAGTCCCTGGCCCCCTGAAACCGTACCCCATGGCAAACAATGAAACAGTCAGGGCAGCCATCACCACCATATCCCTTGAGCAGATTTCGGGCATAACATCCATAGGTTTAATCATGCCGGCAATCCCCACCACAACCAGGGTGTTGAACAGGTTGGAGCCGAGAATATTGCCCAGAGCAATATCATGCTCCCCCTTTCGGGCGGCAGCAACAGAAGAGGCTAGCTCTGGGAGTGAGGTGCCCACAGCCACAATGGTAAGGCCGATGATCAGGTCGCTGACACCAAATGCGTGAGCAACCTCCACTGCTGCCCACACGAGAAGTCTGGAGCTTGCAATCACCAGTATAAGACCGACCACAATCCAAAATGTCGCCTTTTTAGGTGACATATGATCAGCCTCCAGCTCCTGCTCCATCTCTTTAAGCAATGCATCGGGGTTTACCTGCGGATTCTGTAGCTGCTGCTGCTGCCTGCGTGCCTGAGTTACTGCCAAAATCATTAGGCCAGCAAAGACCACCAAGAGCACCAGAGCGTCCGTACGGCCCAAATGCCCATCACACACCTGCCAGATGGCGAGTGCGGTTACACCAGTGAGGATAGGGAGCTCCTTGCGGATTACCTGGGAGTTCACTTTTATAGGGTTAAGCACTGCTGAGAGCCCCAGAATCAGGGCAATGTTGGCAATATTGGATCCATAGGCATTACCAAGGGCAATACCCGGGTTGCCCTCCAGAGCGGAGAATGCAGAAACCACCATCTCTGGGGCCGATGTGCCGAACCCAACAATAACCATACCGATAAGCAGGGGCGACAATCCAAGGTACCGGGCGATAGCGGCTGAGCCATCCACGAATTTATCAGCGCTCCACACCAGGACTGCTATACCCACAATAATTGCCAGAATTGCCAATGTCATAGGAATGAGCCTTTTCAGATTTCATTTTTATCTTGAGTAATCGGTGGGCGGCTGCAGATGCAGGCATGGGCATCGGGAAGAAGCTGCCCCAGAAGAGTCTGGAATCCTGATGGTGCCTGCACGCAAACTAGTCCAGCGAAGGCTCATGTATCACAATGGGCACCGTTGGTCCACAACCAAAACTACCTTGCATTCAGCCACTGGCGGCCCTTGTCGGTCAAACGGTATCTCTGCAAGCGGCTGTTGGGCTTGTCGGGGATAGTCATCTCGATCAGGCCTTCAGCAAGGGCTGGTTTGAGATACCGACTGCGAAAGGATTTGCGATCTGAAAGCCCCAGTGCGGATTGCAGCGCCTCGCGGACCATCTCGCCTGTCAATGAGGAGGTTTATTTCTGCTACTCCCGGGGGCGAATGGCCCACATGAAGGACTGGACGTCAATCATGTCGCGAGGGGGCATGTCCATGGCGATCAACTCATTTTTAAGGTATTGGGCAATGTCGAGGAGGGAGGAATAGGTCAGCCAGTTCAGCTCGGGTTTGTAATTCAGATCGGCTTTAATAAGATCAGCGGCATGCCTGGTAACTACCGGTTTGAGAAACACGTGCTCTGCGGGAGACGCAAGAAATGGAAAGTATGTCATCGTAGTCCATTTGTTCGCCTTAATCATTTCCAAGCATTGAGCAAAGGCTTCAAATCGATACCTGAATTCACCATGGCCGTACAGCAGGTTAAAGAGGCGCTCGGCAAATAACTGGACGTCTTCAGGCTTTTTAAGACCATCATGGAGGGCCATCTTCTCATTGGGAAATATCAAGTTGGTATCATTGACGACTTTGAGAGCCCTGGTCACGATTTCCTTGAAATCTCCGTTCTCAAGAAGCTCACCAAAAGCCTGCTCGTTAAGAGATTGTCGTATAAGCGCACTGGCTGCGACTTTGTAACCTCGCTCCTCTTTAAGATAAGAGTTATCGTCAAATCCATCAGGAAATTTTCTCAAAAAGCCCAACCTGGCGTCAGGGAGGCTTACGTGCTTACTGTTAGTAGCACGCTTAGAGAAGGTTGGGCTGTCGAGGATTGGGTGGAAGGCCTCTGCGCCTTCGAGCTTTTTCAAATTATCAAACTTGAGAACGATTGTCTTTGCTCCACCATGGATGAAAAATATTCTGGCTTTTCCATTAGCTTCAACCTCCATTACTTTACCTACTCCCCAATCTGGCATCGTGGAATGTCGAACCTTATCTCCAATTTCAATCATCACTAATCCTCCTTCACCTTCTATAACCATACTGCCACGCCAATCTTAGAGAGAGTATTCGATGCCTGCGTCAGGACATGTCGCACACCAATGTGTAGACTTTTACTATGCCTAATAAGGTCACTATAAATGTTCAGAGACTGACCAAAGCAGTTTACCACAAGAAACAGACAAATGGGTGGACTGTTTCATTTTAAGCGGTCTGCCAATCCGAGCATATCAGGGAGGTGAATGTGTATGGAGGCCGCGTCTGGACGTGGCTGGTTGGGGTTAGACACAGGAGAGAGGGCACGGCATGCCGTGCCACCACCACGGCAGCGGTCAAAGACAACAAAGCCCGGAACCGCTTTCTGCCTGCGTTTCCAGGCTTTTGGCCTGGTGGAGGTGGGGAGGCAACGGTGGCAGACCCAGACGCCTCTGTCTCAGTTCGGTGCAGAGCAGGCCATG
>CAYZFJ010000011.1:0-35761 GCA_964477705.1 uncultured Myxococcia bacterium
TGAAGCCTTCTTGAGTTTTAGTCAGGTCATTCCCGGTGGTAAACATAGTTTTCCTTTCCGGGACGGGAGAGTGAGGAGATGGGGAGGCATCCCATGCCATGGCTGACAGCCTCCTCTCACTGAAACAGGGTGCTGTCATGGTTTGCGGATCCGCTACCCCTACTTTGTTCTCCTGCCCCTTGCCTGCATTTTTGCAGGTAATAGTGGCGCTGCCTTCACCATGAAGGCGGCGAGATTCTCAGAGCAGAAAAGCTGGACCGCGGTTGCCTGATTCTCTGCCCTAACCTTTTATCGGGCAGAAGTAGCGATCTGTGTCCTCAAACCTTGACTCTATTGTCGTTTCTCATGTAAGTAATGGCCTGCTTGGAGAGCAGAAAAGGTGAAAAAATGAAAAGAAATTATCTATTTACGAGTGAGTCAGTGACTGAAGGTCACCCTGATAAAATGTGCGATCAAATCAGTGACGCCATTTTGGACGCGGTCCTGCAACAGGATCCTTACGGAAGGGTTGCCTGCGAAACCCTGGTCAAAACCGGCTGGGCTGTTCTTGCCGGTGAGATTACCACCACCGCACACATCGAATACACAGATATAGTTCGTGATGTGGTTAAGGAGATTGGCTATGAGGACGCCACTTCCGGTTTTGATTACCGGTCTTGCGGAGTATTGGTAGCCGTGGAGAGGCAGTCCCCTGATATTGCCCAGGGCGTTGATCAGAAGGAAGATGGCCAGATGGGGGCGGGCGACCAGGGGATGATGTTCGGGTTTGCCTGTGACGATACAGATGCCTATATGCCCATGCCCATCCAGTTGGCCCATCAGCTTTCCAGAAGGCTGGCTAAGGTTCGTAAAGATGGGATCCTTCCATTTCTCCGTCCCGACGGTAAGACCCAGGTGACGGTCAGGTATGATGGTTTCACGCCTGTCAAGGTGGACACTATTGTTGTGAGCAGTCAGCACACCCATGATTCGACCCTGCAGCAGGTTGAAGAGGGTGTTCGCGAAGAAGTTATCCGCAGAGTGATTCCCGAGCACCTGCTTGCCTCTGACACCCGAATTCTGGTTAATCCCACCGGTAGATTTGTGGTGGGTGGGCCCCTGGCCGACAGCGGCCTTACCGGTCGGAAGATTATTGTTGATACTTACGGTGGTATGGGGCGTCACGGAGGTGGTGCTTTCTCGGGAAAGGATCCCAGCAAGGTTGATCGTAGCGCCTCCTATATGACCCGTTATATTGCCAAAAACATGGTGGCGGCAGGGCTGGCCAGTCGTCTAGAGGTGCAGGTTGCATACGCTATCGGCGTAGCTGAACCTGTCTCTGTTCATGTGGACTCCTTCGGAACAGGCAAGATTCCCGAGGAGAAAATGGTGGACATCATCCGTAAGGTTTTCGACCTTCGTCCTCTGGGAATTATCCTTTCCCTTAATCTGCTGGTCCCCCGTTACAGGGGTACGGCCGCCTATGGGCATTTCGGACGTTCTGAGCCAGGATTCACCTGGGAGGCCCTGGATAAGGTTGCAGAAATCAAGGCAGAGGCTGGAATCTGAGTTGTGGTCGGGCGCTGTCTCTGACCTTTACCCGAAATGATACCAAGCTAACCAAAATAGTTGGTTCACCAGAACTATATGTGGAGGAATGAAGTGAATTACGATATCAAGGATATCTCGCTGGCTGAAAAAGGGATGGGCAGGATTGAGTGGGCCAACCAGTCAATGCCAGTTCTCAATTCCATTGCTGAGAGGTTTGAGGCTGAAAAACCACTCAAGGGGGTCACAGTGGTTGCATGTCTCCATGTGACCACAGAGACAGCATCCCTCATGAGTACCTTGCGGGCTGGTGGAGCTCAGGTTGCCCTCTGCGCCAGCAACCCATTGTCTACTCAGGACGATGTTGCCGCAGCTCTGGTTAAGTATTATGACGTCGCTGTGCATGCAATCAGGGGTGAGGACCACGACACCTATTACAAGCATATCAACTCTGCCCTGGATCTTAAGCCTAATGTGACCATGGACGATGGTGCAGACATTGTGGCTACAGTTCACAGCATGAGAACCGACGCACTGGCTAACCTGTATGGCGGGACCGAGGAGACTACCACTGGTGTGATCAGGCTGCGGGCCATGGCTGCCGACGGAGCCCTCAAACACCCGGTAATTGCGGTCAACGATGCCATGACCAAGCACATGTTCGACAACCGGTATGGCACCGGCCAGTCTACCATTGACGGCATTATCCGGGCCACTAATCGTCTGCTTGCTGGCAGCAATTTCGTGGTCGCCGGCTATGGCTGGTGTGGTAAGGGGCTTGCCAAGAGGGCTTCCGGCATGGGAGCCAACGTGATTGTTGTTGAGGTGGATCCCTTGAAGGCCCTGGAAGCAGTCATGGACGGATTCCGGGTGATGCCCATAGCTGACGCGGCCGTCATTGGCGACGTGTTCTGCACAGTAACCGGCGATATCAATGTGATCCGCACTGAGCACTTCAGGACTATGAAGGATGGTGCCATTGTGTCCAACTCCGGCCACTTTGATGTGGAATTGGATCTGAAGGGACTCGCCTCTATTTCAGTGAGCCAGCGCCAGGTTCGTGATTACATCACCGAGTACAAACTGCAAGATGGTCGCAAAATTAATGTGCTTGCTGATGGGCGACTGATCAATCTGGCGGCCGCCGAGGGTCATCCCTCCAGTGTCATGGACATGTCTTTTGCCAACCAGTCCCTGTCGGCTGAGTATATGGTGAATAATTATAAGAACCTGGAGAAGAGGGTTTATCCGGTTCCTGCTGTCATCGACAATAACATTGCCCGGCTTAAACTGAAGTCCATGGGCGTTGCTATTGATGAGCTGACTGAGCAGCAGAAGCGGTACCTGGCTGACTGGAAGTCGGGAACCTGATCTCTGTAAGCCTGCCCCCTCCCTCCAGCTTCACTCAACTCATCCCCTGAGTTGCTCTTAATTTCACTGAATCCCATTGCCAGTTCATGCATCAGCTCGTTACCACCTGCCGACCTTAGGAACAGTGGCTCGATTTTCTCTGTGGTCACCCATGCATGGTTTCTTTAGACTCACATCTCCAGTCGTCCCACGGACATAGCTAAAGTACGGGAATGCCAGCTTCCGTCCTGGTTCTCCAATATGACACCCAGGTTTCGGGCAGCTTCCCTGATGGTGTATCCTGTGGCAGGGTTGATATGGTCCGGGCAAATTTCCATGAGAGGCAGTAGAACAAAGTCCCGCTTCTCGATGCCAGGATGGGGGATTTCTAATCTGCCCGGGAGAGAGAGTATCAAGTCATCATAGAATAAGAGGTCAAGGTCCAGTGTGCGAGGCCCCCACAGAACTAATCTCTTTCTGCCGAATCTTGTCTCCTGGCTCTGCATCCAGTCAATAAGCTCCACAGGGGTGAGAGAGGTACGGGCAAGCAGGGCTCCGTTAAAGAAGAGAGGCTGCTCAGTGACGGGACCGTGGGGCATGGTGCGCCAGATACTGGAAACGGCTATCAGACTGAACTTGTCGGATTCTTCCTGCATGGTTTCGATCACACCGGCAAATGCGATCTTTGGATCTCCCAGATTGCCTCCCAGAGCCATTATGAACTGGTGCCCATGCTCTAGTCTGGTATGATTCAGATTGTTTACTACAGTTTGAGATTTTTCCATTGATAGATATTCCGGGTCGATCGGACAGTAGATAGCGCCGACCAGAGAAGTGGTCAGTTCCTGCAATATTCTCTGATGAGAGGCAGGTTGGAGATTAGCGCACCTCACCCTCATCCCTACCCCCACCTCACTTCACTCTTCCCTCTTCGATACTCGATTGTCGATTTCGGGATAGGTGAACTTGCCGGCCAATCCTGATTCAACATCTTCCAATATGATGGAGGGGTTGTCAGTATACCGACGGGAAAAGTGGAAGGGAATCAGTCTTCCTACCTGTGCAGTCCTGGCCAGGGCTCCTGCCTGACCTCCAGTCAGGTGACTTGCTGCGGCCGCCTTTTCTTTATCCTTTTCTGGAAAGGTGGCCTCGCAATACATCAAGTCTGCTCCCATACACAAGTTCAGAATCCGGTCTGCTGTGATGGGATTGAATGCAGTATCCGTCACATAAGCAATCTTTTTGCCGGGGATTATATTCCCTATCTTATCAACAAGGTCACCTAGCTTATATTTTGTGCCCTCTGCTCCTGTGGTCACTTCCTGATCTAAGTGACCAGCGAGGATCTCCTTTCTCCATTTTTCAAGGTGGGGACCTGGGGTTATCCCAAGACCTCTAAAAGCATCTGCAGAAAATGAGTATCCTGGAGCCTGAACCAGCAGCCATGCCAGGGATGGACCCGTATGTTCCAGTTGGGCAAATTCTACCCGGAATTCAGGCTCTAACAAGGCGACCCCCTCATGTCTCTGCTCAGGAAAATCCCTATTCTCACGGAACCTGTCACAAATGGAGAAACTGCTTCGAAGGGTCCTGTCCTGGTCAAGTTCATGGACATCGAATAGAAGCTCTTCATCAAAAGTCAGATTCCACAGGTAGGCGTCCAGTTTAGCTTTTACATGCCTCCTCATCCCCGTTGGTCCCCAAATGGAAATATTTGAGGTCTTGCCCAAGTTGGCCCTGAGGAGACGATCAAAGCCGATCCAGTGATCTACGTGGGCATGGCTGATAAAAATATATTTTACCTGGAGGAGTTGGCCGGTAGTAAGGCTGTTCTCTCCAAGATCAAAGATCACGGATTGGCTCATACCTGTTAATTCAACTAGTAGTCCAGGATCCCCGCCGGGAGAATTAATCAGGCGGGGAGTAAGTTTCTCCAGCATTGGCCTCTTCATTTCATAAGCAAACTGCTGCCTGGGTTTCAGGTGAAACCTGTTGGTAGATTCTGAATTAGACCCGGTATAGAGCCAAGTGTCCTGAACCGGCAGCGGGGCGGTAAGCTTGAGTTTGGTCATTATGAAGGATTGAAACGATTTTTACAACAGGGAGTAGCAACAGGAGGAGGAGGAGGATCGGTTGGGCTGTTGGGCTGTTTATTTGAGAAAGTATGAAGAAACGGGATGGCTGCGTTACGCATCCACCACAGTTTTGAGAGGTGGCTGTTTGAGTCATGGAGTCGGGGATTGGGTGATGTTTTCATCCATATTGTTATCCTGGACGGAATGGGGATAGTGATGCCCCCGTTGAGTACTGTTGTCATCACAGGCTGGTGGCCCCTGCATGGGAGGGGAGGGTAGAGGACGGGGATGTGGGACGGGGAGGATTGGAGAGGAAATATTTGGCAGATTGCTTTTCAGGGAATTGACATCACTCTAGCTATTCATCAGTATTTCCGGGAAATTCTCGTGTTTTTTTTTGTATTTCGTCAAATCGTTGTAAAGTAGCTGTCTGTTAAATTGCTTTTCATATCTGTTGTCGGCAAAGATATTGACTTTATCAGGCAACTTGGATAGCGTCGCATGTTGGATTTTATCCCCCTGTGCTACGGGGGGTTCTGACGTATTTGGTATCATTCGGTAGCTTGTAGTGGAGGACTACCATGAAAATCGGACACCTCATCAGCAGGTTAGCCCCAATCGCAGTTGTTTCTCTTCTGTTTGTTGTTGGTTGTGGGCCAAAGTACCCTAAGTGTGAAAATGACACACACTGTTCTGAAAAAAGTGAATATTGTGTAAACGGGCTTTGTCAGCAGTGTCGTGAGAATACCCACTGCTCCGAGGGACAGCAGTGTCTGGCAGGTCGGTGTGAAGCAATTCCCGGCTATTGTAAGGGCGCAGAAGATTGTGCAGCCGGGCAGAAGTGCCGTGCCAACCGTTGCGGTCCTCAGTGCATCAGCAATGATGAATGTGCCGGCGGTGAGAAGTGTCAGAACGGCTCCTGCGTTCCAGGTGCCGAGTGCTATGCTGATGATGATTGCGGCACAGGCATGAAGTGCCAGAGCGGCAAGTGCCTCAAGGCTGTGGTATCGTGCAACCCCAACACCGTATATTTTGATTATGATGCAAGCAGCATCAGGGAGAGCGATCGTGCCTCTCTCGAAGCAACAGCAAGCTGCCTTAGCAGGTTGGGCAACCCCTCCACCACCGTCGAAGGTCACTGCGATGAGCGTGGAACCGAGGAATATAATCTTGCCCTTGGTGAGCGTCGTGCTCAAGCTGTCCAGCAGTATCTGGAGCGTCTCGGTGCCAGAAGCCTGCGGACTGTCTCCTATGGTGAAAATCGGCCGGTTGACTCGGGCAGTGATGAAGATGCCTGGTCCAAGAACCGCCGCGCCGAATTCAATGTTCAGAAATAATTAATTATGCCCTACCAGGCCCCCTCCTCTCCCATGAATAAAATCTTCAAATACGTATGTCTACTTGTGTTGGCAGGTTTGGTACTGCCCGTCTCTTCAGCCTGTGTAACGTCTTCTCAAGGAAGACAGATGCAGAAAGAGATAGTGACCCTCGAGACCCGCTTCGATTCCCTGCAGGAGGAGAAGGACAAGCTCAAGGAGATGCTGGCTGAGGCTGATGAGAAGAACAGACGTATGGAGGAGTTGATCGACGAGAGTACCAAGCTGCTTCGCCGGAATACTGCGGACTTTGGTATGGATATCGAGAACCTGCGCGGAGAGGTGCAGCAGGTGCGTGGCGCCTCTGAGAAGAACAGCTATGACGTGGAGAGACTGAACGAGGAGACCAAGTTGATTAAGGCGACCATGGAGGTGCGTCTGGGGGTGAAGCCTCTCTCCATGGATGGTAGCAGCAAAACAGCAGTGGAAGAGCTCTTGGCACCACTTCCTGAGGATAGTGGTGAACTTCTAAAATTGGCTGATTCTCGTTTCCTCTCCGGAGATCTGTTCATGGCTGAGAGGGCGGCCAGGGCTTATGTGGAAAAGTTCCCATCAAGCACTGGTGTAGATGAAGCAATCTTCATATTGGGTTCAGTTCTGTATCGGCAAGAGCGGCATGAAGAGGTGATCGCTGTAATACGGGATATCCCCCAGCGTTTTCCCAAAAGTGCCAGGGAAGGCGAAGCGTACCTGCTGATAGGCAAATCCTTTCAGGCATTGAATCGCTGTCGTGATGCCAATCTCTTTTTTGATGAACTGTTACGCAAGCATCCTAAATCAGAGCCTGCTAAGGAAGCCAGGCAGTTGAAGCAGAAACAGAGGTGTAACTGAGATGGATAATAAGTTGGCTCTGATTGAATTGCCTTGGGGTTTTGAGGGAGGGTGTGTCCATCTTGGCACAAGAGGAATGAGGACCAGCGGTGCTGCGGCAGGGGGCAGAGGCTCTGTCAAAACAGCTTCTCTACTGTTGGGGAGTATGCTCCTCCTGCTGACTGTCATATTGGTGGCGGCTGGATGCGGTAAGACTGATGGCGTAAAAGGTCAGATTGCCAAGCCAGTCTCCAAGGGTAAGTTCACCCTGGTTTTTACTGGAAGCGTTCTTGGGGAATTGGAGGATTGCGGGTGCATGCGCAACCCCAGAGGGGGATTGGCCAGGAAGGCCACTGTTATTAAGAGCCTGGATCCCTCCGTGCCTCGGCTGATTCTGAACAGCGGTGATACTTTCTTTCCCGCAGGCCCATATGGTGACCTTGATGGACCTGATGGAGCAGAAGTCCAGGCTCGCAGCAGCGAGATTTTGACTAATGCCAAGGCTATGGCTGATGCGGAGAAGCTCATTGGAATGGACGCCATGGCTCCCGGGGATACAGATCTTCGTTTCGGTCTCAAGACCTTCAACGAGCTCGCGACTCGGGCAGGAATACCAGTGGTTTCTGCTAATCTGGCAGATAACAAGACCGACCAGCTCCTTTTCAGCAAATATATTATCAGGAAACTGGGCGATTTAGATGTTGCTGTGATCGGGGCGACCGGGTTTGTTGCTGCACCCGCCCACGCTGATTCAGATGGGGCCAGGCAGCCATCTGCCGCACAGGATGCTGCCAGCAAGCGGAGGGCCATGCTGGGCGTCAAGCTCCCCGAAGGAGCGGGTGTTAAGGCATTGCCCACAGTTCCGGCCGTTACCGCTGCTGTAGCTGAGGCTAAAAAAGAGGGAGCGGAGGTGTTTATTCTGTTGGCCCATATGTCCTGGGCTGATGCCAGAATGGTTGTGGAAGAAGTCGATGGATTAAGTTTTGCGATTGTCTCCCATGATCGTCGTCTCAACAGTGTGGAGAACATTAACGGGGTTCAGCTCATCTCGGGCGGTTTTATGGGCATGCAGGTAGGGCAGCTCAATGTGGATATTGTCAAGGGAGACCTGAAGTTCAGGGATTTGAACGAAAAGGCAACCCTTGAGAGGACGGTCTCCCTGGATAAGAAGAGTTTGAAGTCATACCAGGATGCCCTGGCATCTTATGGTGTTGATATTTCTTCTGATGCTTCTGGGGCGCCTCAGACTGGGAGCGATATCTCTGGACAGTCCACTTCGGCTCAGACGGGTGCTAATTCAGAGCGTACAAAACGGATTGAGCATTACCAGAAATCATTGGCGCATATTCAGGGCAGGATTGACGAAAATACGGCTAAAATAAACGAATTATCACATATGGATTTGGGACAGTTCGACAACTACATGGTTCAGCTTATTGATATGAATCGGAGTGTCCAGCAGGATCCCAACATCAAGAAGATCCTGGATGACTATAAATCTGCAAAGAGCAGCACCGATACAGCCGCCACCACTCATTGAGCTCCATCTGAGTTGGGATAGCGTCGTTTTCTCTTTTTAATTATTCATTCCCAGTTCTAATGGCTCAGGTTCGCTGCTTGCTGCTTGCTGCTTAAGCCCTACTTCATTACTCTTCAGTTTAAATTTTGGGAGATCGAGCGTGCAGACTGGCATATGATCAGATGAGCCGGTTGGCTGGTGAGTTATCTGGTTTTCTGGTCCGGATGGACCATCGGTACAAATCTGACTGGTAAGAGATCCACTTGACTCAAAGCTCCATCTTTTCCCTTACGGATCAGTTTTAAGGTCTGATCTAGATCTCCAACAGGGATGACCATTCTGCCACCCTCTGCCAGTTGTTCCAGGAGGAGGTTAGGAATCATAGGTGGCGCTGCGGTCACCAGGATTGCGTTAAAAGGAGCGTATTCCTGCCACCCTTCGTATCCATCGCCGCACTTGGTGGTGATCTTGTTGTATCCTTCCATGGCCAGCAATTGGCGGGCTGATTGGGCAAATTGGCAATCCAGTTCAACTGAATAGACCTGATCGACCAGCTCGGCCAGCACCGCCGTCTGATAGCCGCTCCCAGTACCCACTTCAAGAACTCGATCTTCTTGGCTAAGAGAGAGAGCCTGGGTCATGAAAGCCACCACATAGGGTTGCGAGATGGTCTGCTCCCTGCCAATGGGAATGGGCATGTCGTCATAGGCTAAATACTGGTACTGGGATGGTACATGTAGATGACGAGGTACCCTGGACATGGCGTCAAGAACCCGTTTGTCACGTATGTCCCTGTTGAGCAACTGTTCTTGAACCATCTGTTGCCGCAATTTGGCAAATTCCTCTTCAGTTGCCATTTTAGGGGTTCCTTTCTGTTAATCGACTTATGCAACCTTTAATAATTAGTTGTTAATTATTAATACAATTCGGTCAAGCATATCAGCTAATTGGGATTTGGTTAACCATACTTGACCATCTCATTGGTAAAAGGTTGAAATATTCTTTAAATTATTTTGTTTTAAATTTGGGCTTTCTACTTGGGGAGGTTGACATTACCCCTGTGCTTGTACAGTTGATTATTTAAGGGTATTGAAGACTGTAATTAGTGGCTCGGAGCTCTAAATTTGTAGGGTGTGTAGAAAATTACAGCGGTGTGCGATCGGGATAACATTAGATACATCTTGATTCTCCAACTTGACGGATTGCATAGCCTCTGCTAAATGGTAGATCGGTCAAGTTGACCGGGTTGAAGGCACCGGAAAAGGCAAGGAGACATTATGAATATTCTGAAAAGACTTTGGCACGATGAACAGGCTGCAACAGTCGTTGAATATGCGATTATTGCCGCTGTTATTGGTGTAGCACTGATTGGTACGCTCGTTATCTTCAGGAACTCGATCCGTGATATGCTCACACGAGCAGCCCGCACAATCGCCAATCCCGGCTGACAGGCAAATAGCGTGCTTGTTCCGTGGGATGGGATCATTTTTTCCTCAGGGATGTTGCTTGGCACCTTCTTCGATGTGAAGATGCGGCGAGCGCCCAACTGGTTTACTGTCCCATTCTGGTTGGTCGGCATAGGTGCGGCCTTGTTCGCTGGTGGACTCGACGGCTTTCCTGATGCCATCTTGGGCTCACTGGTCGGCTTCGGGCTTTTGTTTGTACCATTTGCTCTAAGGCTCTTGGGAGGGGGCGACATTAAATTCGCAACCGCCATGGGGGCATGGCTGGGGCCCTCAGCAGCATTCATCAGTGTTCTTGTCGGTTTTATTGCTGGAGGACTGATATGTGTAGCTATTCTCCTCAGGGACCGGATGTTGCGTCAAGATGTGGCAGTCAACCTGAAAAATGTCCTCCTCTCCCAATCCATAGTCAGGGTGGAGGATCGGAATCCTCGACTGTCTGTTCCTATGGTAGCTGCCTTGGCAGTAGGAGGTCTTCTGACCTATTGGGCAGGCTGGGGCATACATCCATGAAGCAGAAATTATTTCCGCATAAAATTCCTCTGTTGGGGAGGTCTAGGTTTTCCGCTCAGAGAGGGAGTGCGTCCCTCGAGTTTCTTCTTGTCATGCCTGCGATGCTTCTTGTTGTTGCCGGCCTCTTGGTTCTTGGTAATTATCTGATGGTCCGCTACCACCTTACCTCGGCCGCAACCCATGCTGCCAGGTCCTGTGTTGTTGGTCAGACCACAAATCTCAATTGTGCCAGAGAGGCATCTCTGGCCATGTTGCCTGCCAGCGTGCTGGCACGATGCCCGTCTTTTTCGGTGCGGGTTTATAACAGCGCCATTCCCGCTACTACTATGAACGTTTTCAATGTCAATCTGTCCTGTCAGTACCAGCCAGCCATTGGCCAACGGTTGCTGGGAGAAGAAGGTATCAATTTTGGCGCATTTCAAGTGAATGGAGCAATGCCCATTTCCCGCTAGCTGCTCTGGTAGCTGCTTTTTCAGAGTGGGCAACAGTTTTTTTGCAGCTTGGTTTAGCATGGCGAAACGGGCTTGAGGGGCTGGATTACACTGTGAAGCAGGTGGGCGTACTGCTGGCAGGCAGTTGAGCGCAAGTGTTGTCGTAATATGGCGGTCCGCTTCCTCGTGGATAGAAGATTGAGGATTATGGGCCGTCTTTGATATAGTACACTGCAGTCTGATTTGGTTCATTTTCTGGAGGTGATTCTTGAACACCAAGAACAAACGGGTCAGTTCGAAGGGAGCGGTTTTCTTTACCATACTGGCCTTGATTTTCACGGTTATCACTGCCTGGTTACTTAGTATGATGTTCTCAGGGTCCAAGTATGCCCAGGAGGATATGGCTAAGGTAGTGGTGGCGAACAGGTCACTTGAGCCGTTCGAGCCCCTGAACCGACAGGATTTTCGGGAGATCTCCGTGCCGGCAAGTTCAATTCCGGCAGGAAGCTATGCAAGTGTGGATGCTCTAATCCCCGATCCTGAAACACCCCCCAAGTCAGTGGTTCGTATCTACAAGGATGAGATTGTTCTGGGGACAAGACTGGCTGATTTCGACTCTGGCTGGGGCTTGGCCTCCCGTATTCCATTCAGCGCTGATTCCGCCTATGGGAATTCCCCTTTACGGGCCATCGCTGTCAGGGTGGATTCCAGCCTGACAGTCTCAAGGCTGGTTTATCCTGGAGCGATTGTAGATGTGCTTGCTACCATGCGTCTGCCCAGGCGTGATCTTACCGCCACCCAGATCATTATTCAGGGCGTTGAAGTGCTGGCAGTGGATGCCAATGTGGATGCAGCCCAGATGACCGCCAAGGAGATCGCCAAGGCTAATTCTGTGGAACAGCAGACCCAGGCTCCCGAGGTGGTAGTGGCCTTGCTGGTTACTCCTGAGCAGTCGGAACAGCTCACCCTGGCAACCCGCGAAGGCAGGATTGACCTGGTGCTCCGTAATTCCAGGGATGAGCGCTATTATCGTACCACAGGCGTACAGCCCGAGGATTTATTCCCTCAGCTCTCAGCCGGAAAGGCGCAACAGCAGCGGGCGGAGATGAAACCGATGGAAGAGTTGGAGCAGGGGTCAACCTCCTCGAACAGGGTTCTCAATCATCCCAGGCTTCGCAAGCAGAACGTTGACCGAGAGCCGACCATCAAGATTCAATAGGAATTGATGGGGTAGTCATGTCTGGCCCGACCCCGACCGACAGGAATTGCGATTATGATGACAATGTTCAAGAAGACCACAATGAAAAGTAGCACAGGATCGGGGGGAAGACTGACTCCAGGTGTACGCTGGAGTACATCCATTCTTGCCATGCTGGTCTGTCTCTGCTGGAGCAGTTTCATCCATGGAGCTGCGCCTGAGAAGGTGATCACCATTCCTCTGGGTGGTGTTAAGGAAGTTGACACAGGAGTCAAGCTGATACGGATTAGTGCCGGTGATACGGAACTAATCGAGATCAGTCCCGTTGGTTCCCAGTCCGTTCTCATCAAGGGTAAGCAGATCGGTAGTACTACCCTGATGGTGTGGGGAAGAAGCGGTGAGCAGATCAGGTTTTCAGTCCAGGTAGGTGTGGATCTGGAAGGGATGGCCTTCTCTCTGCTTGAGCTGTTTCCAGAAGAGAAAGTCACCCTCCAGGGCACTGGTGAGACTCTGGTCCTCAGGGGGAGAGCGTCCAGCCTGGAAGCTATGCATGCCATAGATCAGTGGGTGAAGGGTGTAGTAAATTCTCTGGGGCCTGCCGGGCAGCGTTTGCGGGTTATCAACATGGTTGAATTGCCTGGTAACCAGCAGGTTCAGCTTGATGTGCGTTTTGCTGAGATCTCCCGGAGTGCTTTGCGCAAGCTGGGAATCAACATGCTGGCCCAGATTGATGGTCAGCCTGTGGGACTGATGAGCGCAGTGTCAGAGAACGTGGCCATGCCTGCAGTGGGCGGAGAGATGCCTGCTGCCCTGCCTGTTCCCATGTCTGAATCAATCCGTGTTCTCTTCAATGGTCAGTTGGGGTCGAATATACCGTTTAATGCTGTCTTGAGCGTCCTGAGCAGAAGAAGCATGGCCCGAACACTGTCTGAGCCAACCCTGGTGGCATTGAGCGGCCAGAAGGCAAACTTCCTGGTTGGTGGTGAATTTCCGGTCCCTATCCCCCTGGGCATGGGCCAGGTATCCATTGAATACAAGAAATTCGGTGTGCAGCTTGAGTTTCTCCCGACAGTGCTTCGTGACCAGACCATCCAAATGAATGTTGCCTCTACGGTCAGTGATCTTGACTATTCTCGAAGCGTTAAGCAGAACTCCATTGAGATTCCGAGTCTGTCTACCAGGCACAGCCAGACTACTGTCCGTATGAAGTCCGGTCAGAGCTTTGCGGTTGCCGGCCTCCTCTCTGATAAGGTGTCGGGGAGCGTGGACAAGATCCCTGTGCTTGGCGATATCCCCATTCTGGGAATGTTGTTCAGATCCAAACAGTTCCAGCGCGATGAGACCGAATTGATTGTGGTGGTTTCAGCCAGTCTGGTTGAGCCCCTTGATCCCAGCACCCCCATGGTTGTTCCCGGTGAAAATTATCTGCTTGAGCCTACTGATCTGGAGCTTTTCCTGCTTGGTTGGGTTGATATTCAACGACCTGACAAGGAGAAAAACCAACAGAATCAGCAGAACCAGCAGAACCAGCAGGGCAACAGGCCTGCCGGAAGGATGGGATACCGGTAATAATCGTGGGGAGGGGGCGAAGCCTCGGTCAGGAGGCTGTGATTCTGCCAACAGCAACGGGAAGTTAACAAGTATTCCCTAGAAATGGATGACAGATCAGTGAGTGAGAGCCAGTCCAATATGCCGCCCCGCCAGCAGGCTTATCAGGGGCAACAGGGTGTTCCAGGTCAACAGCATGGGAATTACCCAAGGCAGCCCTATGTGGGTGCCCCTGGCCAGGTGCCTGGATCATCCCCTGCCGCCTTGCAGCAAGGGGCAGATCAGGCGTCCGTTAATGATGATGGTGCCCAGGAACACTCACAGTTTCGCACCATAATCTGGCGTATGACCCAGGATGGATCAATTGTCCCCAACGACAAGCAACAACAGAATGGGCCGATAGCAGGAGCTACATACCCCACCCCACAACCACAACTACAACTACAACAGCAGCAACAGCATCCCGGGTTTCAGAAGCAGCCAGGTGGAGGGCAGTGGGCAGGAGGTCCTCCGCCAGGTCTGGCTGGGGGTGCTGGAGCCGCTGGTTATCTTAATGGGATGGGTATGCCCGCCGCCCAGTATGGGGTAGGCGGTATGGGGCGATCCGGTGAGCCCCGACGGGATCAACCGGCCATGTATTCAGGGGGGCAGGGACACGGACAGGGAGCACAGGCTCCCTATGCCCATACTTCTGGACCTGTCGCTGCCCTTACGCCAGCCCAGGCGGCAACCACAGGGGTAACTGCCGTTGCTCCAGGAGTACAGGGTAATGTCACCGCTAAAGCGGATGGGCAGCAGGGGCACTTGATTGTGCTGTTCGGGTGCAAGGGTGGAGTTGGTAATACGTTCACAGCTATCAACTTGGCGGTTTCCCTGGCTCAAGAGCACAATGTGTGTCTGGTTGATATGGACCTTCAGATGGGTGATGTGCTGGTCAGCCTGAATATGGAGGGCAGAGGGGCTTTCTCTCACCTGATCCGAGAGGTGCGTAAAGAGGGTGATTCTCTTAATCCACGAACTATCCTGGATCGACACACTGATACGGGGATTTCGGTGGTGTCCCAAGTAAATCACCTTGAAGAGCTTGGCATGATCACCCCTACCGAGGTTGCCAATACTTTCCAGTTTCTTAAGGGCAGTTTTCCTTTCACCGTGGTTGACGGCATCAGAGGATTTGATGATCTGTCTATGCCTATTCTGGATGTGGCAGACACTGTTATCTTCGTTGTTAATCAGGACGTAGCTTCCGTTCGCAGTGCAGGGCGTACTCTGGATGTGTTTCGACGCATCGGTTATGACGAGTCCAGGGTGGTTGTGGTGGTTAATTCATATCATAAGCGTGAGGTGATTAAGCCTGTTGATATTGCCCGATCGCTTCGCCTGAATCGGGTGTTTACCCTGAGACGGGATGAGCGTCTGGTGCTCCGCTCCCTGAACGAAGGCAAGCCTGTTCTGCTGCTGGCTCCCCAGAGTCGGATTCTGCGAGACATGGAGGCCGTGGCTGAGGCCATCCCGGATAAGAGGAGCAGTCAGGTGATGAAGACTGCCGGAGGGAAGCTTGTTCAGGTGAAGACTACTGGAAAGGGCAAAGCTCCCAGGCATGCCGTTAACAGGGGCGTCCCAGGCAATAAAGGAGCGGGCAAGGCGACGGAGCCTGCTAAAGGTAAGGGTGCGAACCAAAAATCTGGTAAAGGTCAGTCACAAAAGGTGCGTCCAACTGGGGTAAAGCCAGGGAAAAAACGGGGCTTTTTCTCTGCCCTGTTCAAGAAAAAGAAAGTGAAGCGAAATGAAGTTGTTCGAGCGCCTTCAGCAAAGTGATGGTTCAGAAAAACATCTGAACCAGAAGTCCAAGAAGGAATTATCACTGGAGGTCATGAAGCGTGAACTCCACAGTAAGGTGATAGACCGGTTGGATTTAGGCGTGGTGCAGCAGCTAAACCGTGAACAGTTGCGGGTCCAGTTGAGGAGCGTTGTTGAGCAGCTTGTCAACCTGGAAAACTATCCGTTTAATGAGGCTGAACGTGAGAAGATTGTGGTCTCTATCCTGGATGATATTCTGGGACTGGGGCCGCTCGAGATACTACTGGCCGATCCCACGGTCACCGATGTGCTGGTCAACAGACATAATCAGGTTTATGTGGAGCAGAGCGGAAAGCTGAAGCTGACTAATGTAACCTTCAGGGATGACCAGCATCTGCTTAATACAATCAATAGAATAGTGAGCCGGATTGGACGGCGTATTGATGAATCTTCGCCTATGGTTGATGCCCGTCTGCAAGATGGGTCCAGGGTGAATGCCATTATTCCGCCACTTGCACTGGATGGGCCGGTGCTATCGATCAGGCGTTTTGGCAGTAAACCTTTGCGAGCTGAAGATCTGGAGCGATTTGGCAGCATCTCCAGGCAGATGCTGAATTACCTGTATGCGGCAGTGCAGTCTAAATTCAACCTGATGATCTCCGGCGGTACCGGGTCTGGTAAAACAACCATGCTTAATGTGTTGTCCAGCTTTATCCCCGAGACAGAGCGGATTGTTACCATTGAAGACTCGGCAGAGTTGAAGATGCAGCAGAGCCACGTGATCAGGCTGGAGTCCAGGCCTGCCAACATAGAGGGCAAGGGAGCGATCACCATCCATGACCTGGTGAAGAACTCCTTGAGAATGAGGCCTGACCGGATTGTGGTTGGCGAGGTGCGAAGTGTGGAAGTGTTGGATATGCTTCAGGCCATGAATACGGGTCACGAAGGCTCCATGGCTACTATCCACGCTAACACCCCCAGGGATGCTGTCTCTCGTATCACTACCATGATGGCCATGGCAGGTACCCAGCTTTCTGATGAGAGTATGCAGCAGATGGTTGCCAGATCCCTACACGGAATAGTTCAGCTCAACCGAATGAGTGATGGAGTGCGCAGGGTAGTCTCCATCTGTGAGGTGCATGGCCTGGATAACTCGGGCAATTTGCAGCTGCATGAGGTCCTGGCTTTCAAACAGACCGGATTCGACCCCAATGGCAGGATCATCGGCCAGTATGTTAATAATAATCCTTCTCTTTACGGGGAACGGTTCACCAAATTCGGGGCAAACCCCGGAATTCCCATGAGGTAGGGTATGGTTCTTTGGGTATTTGTGGTCTTTGCCGCCAGCATTACCGTTTTTTTCGGTCTGATGGCCATATTTGGCTTCTGGTATTACCGGACCCGCAGACGGGAATCCTTGGTTGAGACCAGGCTTGCCATTGGGACTGCTTCAGTGGAGACGTCCGAACAGCAGGTAACCGCAGACGAGGAAAAGAAGGGGTTGGCTGGCGCTCTGGACTCCATGCTTGAGGATGTTGGGCTCCATGCTCGCATGCTGGCCTTGTTGGAACAGGCGGGAGAGAAGAGTACGCCGGGAAGCCTTGCCCTGAAGGTAGCCGCATCGGCTTTGCTGCCTGCTTTCTTCTTCGGCACTCTCACCATGGAGCCCGGGGTGGCAATGCTCTCCCTCGTGTTTGGGCTTATCCCTTTGGTTTTGCTCTCTCGGAAGCGCATTGCCAGGATGCGTAAGGTTGACTCCCAGCTTCCAGTTGCCTTGGAAATCATGATGCTCTCTTTGCGGGCTGGCCATTCTCTTGCACAGACCATCTCTCTTACTGCACAGGAATTACAGTCGCCTATCAAGGATGAGTTCGTGAGAGTGGCTGATGAACACTCGCTGGGCAGGAGCATGGAGGAAGCCCTCCTGAACATGAGCAGGCGACTGCCGAGATGCAAAGCAATGCGAACGTTCGTGGTGGCGGTTCTGGTCCTTCAGCAGACTGGTGGTAACCTGATTGAGGTGCTTGAGCGTATTATCGATACCCTGAGAATGCAGAATCAGTATGAGAGGAAACTGTCGGCCATGACCGCAGAGGGCAGGAACTCGGCCAGGATGGTGGGTGCTTTGCCTCCTGCGTTCATTGTTCTCTCTTACCTGGCTGACCCCTCATACACCGGGATGCTGTTCACAGATCCGATGGGGCAGAAGTTGCTGATAGCTTCTCTTGTACTCTGGCTTTTGGGGGTGTTCTGGACTTCCAAGCTGGTGCGACCTGCTTCGTGATCTGATGATGATTTGTTATGGCCACCGCCCAATTCCGGTGTGGGGTCAGTTCCTGGCAGGGTTATGTGATTGGGAGGGGCAAGAGACAATCAAGGAATGTTGGGCAATGGGTTGGGTTATGACTCATGGGGGGGGCGGGCGCTCAGGTGCTGTGGTGGTGTGGCGATGTGGTGGCTGGTAAGCAGGAGATAGGTAGAATAAGGAATAGTAGACGGTATGCATGTGATGGAGAATGTTAATGGATGAGCGGCTGGTTTTAGCTGTGTTCGTGGTGGCTGCGGTCATCGCCGTGGTCATGGTAGTGTTGGCCGTTCAGTCACTGTTGTCTTGGCTGAAACATAAGGAGGCCATGGAGGCGGAAGCGCACTCTCACTCAGATCACGACGAAGACCTGCTGCCTCTCAAGGATCGTCTGGCTGGCCGGTTCCTCCCTGTGGCTGTAAGAATGTTCAAGCCCAAGGATGATGACGATATGGCTGGGCTCCGCCTCAAACTGGCCCAGGCAGGATTTAACACTCAGAAGGCTGTGGATCGTTATTTGGTGATTCAGGTGTATTGCTTGCTGGTAGGTCTGGGCTTGGCTTTGCCATGGTTTTTTATGGACGATACCTCGTTCATTTTCATCGGTTTGTCGTTCTCTGTTCTGGTTGGGTTTCTCACCCCTCGTGTATGGTTGAGTATGAGGAAGACCAAGCGGGAGACGAGCGTAGCCCTTGCTTTAGCATCAACATTGGATTTGTTGATTACCTGTATGGAAGCCGGTCTGGGATTGGAGCAAGCCATGGAGAGGGTGGCGGCTGAGCTTCAGTTCAGTGAGCCGGTTATGGCCGATGAACTCAAGCTCACCCTCAGCGAGATGAAGGCTGGTATCTCTACAAGTCAGGCTTTTCGTAAGCTGTCCCAGCGGGTCACTCTTGAAGAGATGCACATGTTGTGCAGCATCATCATTCAGGCATCAACTTTGGGTGCCAGTATCGGCAAGATGTTGCGTCAGTATGCGGCCTCCTGGCGAAATCAGCGGATGATGGATCTTGAAGAGAAGGCGGGAAAGGTGGCCTCTATTCTCACTCTGCCCCTGACCCTCTGTTTTCTGCCTTCAGCCATGCTTGCCATGCTGGGGCCGGCAGTGATAGCTTTGTCCAGAAACCTGGTTTAGGCCGTGTTCATCAGTGAACACTTGGAAGGTGAAATTTGTCATTAGACCTCCATACCAGACAACCAAATAATCACCGGTGGAACTCAGCAACTGCAATTCTGCTTATGTCTGCGGTGTGCATGTGGGTTCTGTTTCTGGGAGCCTGTAGTCATACTTCTAAAGTAGAGCAAGAACAGCAACTGTCAGAGATGATGGATGGTGCAGGGGGAATGCGTCTGGAGTTGATCCATCATTTTATCATGAACGGTAATTATGATGCGGCCATCCCCATGGTAAGGATGGCGTTGAAGCAGGATCCGAATAACGCCAGTGCCTATTACTATCACGGCTTGATTCTGATTGAGAAAAATCAATACGAACTGGCGCAGCAGGCTCTCCTCAGATCATTGGAGCTACAACCGGATTTGTCTCAGGCAATGGATCGGCTTGGTGTGCTTCATGGGCGGCTGGGCAGTATGGGTGAAGCGGTCAGTTGGCACGAGGCTGCCATTAAGGTACAGGGCGATAATCCCGTGTATCACAATAACCTGGGGTACACCCTTTTTGCTGCCGGGGAACCGGGAAAGTCCGTTGTAGCCTATCAGCGTGCGGTGGATCTGGATCCTTCCAACACGGTCACTTATAATAATCTGGGTTTTGTGTATGGGAGGCTTGAACAATACAATAGGGCTCGGCAGGCTTTCGAGCAGGCTGGTTCGCCCCTGACAGCTGAGATGAATATGGGCCTGGTTTATCGCCTGATGGGCAGATGGGGTGATGCTGCCGCATGTTACCGGTCCGCTCTGTTGTTGTCGCCTGGTAATGAAGAGATTCAGGCTAGTCTTGGTGAGGTGGTGGCCATTATGGATGGTGGGCAGGGCCAGGATGGCGAACCGGTGCTGGAGAAGGACTGGCCGTTAAATGGAGGCGGGGCTGGTATGGTGCCGCTTTCTCATGGGGCAAATGGTGATGGCGCTGGGGGGGGAGGGGGTGTAAGGGGTGTAGAAGAGGTGGAGGCGGAGCTTCAGGCTCAGGACCATACTCAGGTGGAGATTGAAGTGGTGAATGTGGGGAGCAAAGGGGCGAATGATGTTGATAAAGTTGGAGCGCCTATTGTTGTCGGGAGACCGTCAGCAATGACTGAATTCCTGCCCCAGGATGGGGTCGGGATGGTCCAGAACAGGGAAAGCAAATGATCAAGTTTATGACCGTTTTTGTTGTTACTGTGGCACTCGCCACCGGCGCACTGGCCAGTGGATGCATGCCCAGACGGCATATCGCAAAGAATTTTGGCGAGACCAACAAGGCAATCTATGCAAACCAGAAGGTGCAGCCAGGAGACACATCCCGTTCTGGCGCATCCATAGGTGTGGATGAAGCTAGTGCCGTTCGAGCAAAATATGTGGCCTCCTTTTCGGGTAATGCTGATGGAGGTGGGGCTGGCGCCGGTTCTGGCTCAGGTGCCGGTGAAGCAGTCATGCAACTCTCCGGTGGAATGGGTGGTTCTTCAGGTGGTGCAGGTGGTACAGGTGGCGGGGATGGGAACATCGTTCTTTCTCCCGAATGAGATTGGTGTTGCTGTCAGGACTTTATTTAATTGCCCGGCAGAATACAATGTAATGGGGGTAGTTTGAAATGAAAGACGGGTGAGAACCATGGCCAACAAAGTAAAGTATGGAATCAAGTGCAAGAGGCTCATCTTTTTGTATAAAGGCGAGCGGGGCGCCATTGCCATGGTTGCAATCACTTTCATTATGGCCATGATATTAGCCCTCTCCGCAAGCATCTTTTTGGGGAGGCTCTTGATGGGTCACCATGAGTTGCAGACTGCCGCCGATTCGGTGGCCATGTCTGCTGCCCTGGTGCTTCAGAATAATGGGTTGGATACTGCCCAAAAGCTCGACACCCATGGACCTGCCCTGCGGGGCAACACCCGCATGAACCCCCAGACATCGCTGGTGTTCCAGCAAGATCTGGATAATGGCTACACCAACATCAGTGTTGCACTGAACACCAAGGTTGATCCAGCCATGGGTGCCATCCAATATGTGGGGCCTCTTCCCATCCAGGCTAGAGCGGTTGCAAGGGTTCGTGAACACCATCTGGACGATGTGACAGAGATTATCCCTCGAATGGTTCTGGTGCTCGACTTTTCAGGTTCCATGAGTACCAGGGATGGAGGGGGTGGGCTGAACAGACTCCAGGTGCTGAGAGATGCGGTGTTCATGATGATGAACATGGGTTTGAATATTGAGTATGGCATGGTCCAGTATTCCTCTGATGTGAGTGGGACTGTGGGAATATCTCCTGCCAGTGAAAATGCCATTAAGCAGGCAATGATTAGTCTGGGTGCTGGCGGTTCCACCAATACCGGTGCAGGTTTGATTCGCGGTGGGCAGCTTTATGCGGGCACAGAGGATGAAGGTCGTCACATCCTCCTGGTGACTGATGGCTACCCATGTTGCGATAGCAATTCAGATATAATGGCTATCAACGCTGGTCTCAATCTGCGTCAAAACAGTGATATTTCCATATACGTTCTCGATATCTTCGCCCACACCGGGTTCCACTCTTCCCGCAGGATTGCCGGGCCTAAGAATTCTAATCACCCAGATCCATCTTATTATTTCCAGGCTCGAAACAGTGCAGAGCTTATGCACAGGTTGCGGAGCGTTATTACCAGCATGATTTGCAGCGCTGGTCCACTGGATCCTGCTCCCCAGACCGAATCGGTTCCTCTGGTTATTCCGCCCAGGGCCTCTGCTACTCACCGGGTGTTTGCTTTTATCAGGTCACCCAGTGGACAGGAATGGCCGGCAGAAGCGGTGTACGAGCCTTCGACCCGCATGTTAAAGCTGACCGATGCTGATTCTTGTGATCGAATACTGGACCAGAACCACATCCTGGTGGTTCGGTATGATATGCCCACTCTAGGACTCTAAGCTATTCTGTTCCGCAGCGCCCGCAATGGCGACTTCATGTTGGTGCCTTCCTTGCCCCCTGCTTCGATCTTGTCGCAAGGCGTCGTTTAGACTACAAACACGCAGTTTTACCTGTTCATCTTACTTAAGCTGCCCCTATTCAAATTATACCACGCCCATGGGTTGGCTTTTCCTTTGTTCCACCTTGAATCTTCATTTGTCCAGTGGCAGGGCTTTTCCTTTGTGTTCATGGTGTCCAACATAATCTTTGCAATTGGACTGATTTCAATTGGGGCCTTGAATAACAGGAGGTGGGAATGCCATCCAGCATCGTCCGGGAACTATCTGCCAAGGAGTGTAAACAGGTGATTGCCCCGGAAATGTTTGAATTTGAACTCTCCAGTGATCTGGTTACGGAAGGGGGAGAATTGGATCCAACGCGGATTATCATGGACTACCAACCCAGGGCCAGTGAGAGTCTGCGGTTTGGCACCGCGATCCGCAAGAAGGGGTTCAACATCTTTGTGACCGGGTATCAGGGACAGGGAAGGACCGATGCAGCGCTGTCATATTTGCGAGAGGTGGCTACAAAATTGCCTCCTCCCAATGACTGGTGCTATGTGCATAACTTTCGTGAACCGGATCGGCCTGAAGCGATCAGTTTGCCAGCAGGGGATGGGCGCAAGCTGGCTCGTGATATGCGAGTCTTTGTGGAGGACCTGAAGCGGGAGATACCGAGGGCTTTTGAGGGCGAAGACTATCAGCAGCGGCGGCAGGATGTGGCTGATAACTTGACCAAAGAACGGGAGCAGGTGGTCCGGGAGTTGCAGGAGCATGCCCAGGATAAGGGGTTTTTGATCAGGCAGGTTGGGGCGGCTCTGGTTACTATTCCCCTTAAACCTAATGGGGAGCCGATGCGGGATGACGAGTTTAACAGGCTTGAGGCTAAAGAGCAGAAAAGGCTCGAATCCCGTGGCGAAGAGGTTAAGGAAGAGGTGCGTAGCTTCCTCAAGAGGCTCCGAAATGCGGAGAAGGATGCCAGGAGCAAGCTGGAGGATCTGGACAGGGAGATGGCTCTTTATGTGGTTGCTCCCCATATTGAAGAACTTACTGACAAGTATGAGTCGAACAGGAAGCTGATGAAATACTTGCAGGATCTTCAGGAAGATGTGGTGGAGAACCTGGCTGACTTTCGACAGACCGGTGATGTGGCTCAGCAGATGGGAATTTTGCCGGGGTTGTTGCCCAAGAGGGAGCCTACTTTTCTGCATTATCAGGTCAATGTATTTGTGGATAACTCCGAGCAGGAGGGGGCTCCAGTTCGGACAGAGATTTCGCCCACATTTGCCAACATGTTTGGCAGGATAGAGCGCCGCTTTGAGATGGGGGCTCTGGTGACGGACCTCACCAGGTTGCGACCCGGCAGCCTTCACCTTGCTAACGGGGGCTTCCTTGTGTTGGATGCTATGGACCTTCTCTCCCAGCCCTTCTCATACGACTCTCTCAAGAAGAGCCTGGAGGCTGGCGTGGTAAGGATGGAGGATCTGGAAGGGAAACTGGGACTGAATACGGTGGAGGCTCTTAAGCCGGAGCCTATACCATTGGACCTTAAGGTGATCCTCATCGGAAATCCCGGCATCTACCAAATCATCTTCGAGTACGACCCGGATTTTAGGCGGCTCTTCAAGATCAGGGCTGATTTTGATAGTCAGGCAGATCTTAATGAAACCACTCTCAAACGGTATTCCAGGTTTATTGCGGTTGTGTCCGCCACCGAAAAGCTGCTGCCCTTTGATAGGGCTGGTGTAGCTAAAGCTGTTGAGTTTGGGGTGAGGCTCGCTGATGATCAGAAAAAGCTCAGCACCAGGTTCAATCGGGTAAGGGATCTGCTGCGGGAGGCTGACTATTGGGCCAGGGAAGAGCAGAGCGATCGGGTTAAGGCTAGCCATGTGCGCAAGGCTCTTGATATGAAGAACTTCCGGGAAAACCTGCCCCAGGTGCGGGTCGAGGAGATGATTGCCCGAGGCGTTCTTCTGGTGGACACCAAGGGGGGGCACATTGGGCGTGTTAATGGGCTGTCTGTGTCCAGCTATGGGGATTTTATGCTGGGACGGCCCAATCGGGTTACCGCTTCTGTGTCTGTTGGTAATGCAGGGGTGATCGATATTGAGAGGCGGGCTGAGCTGGGTGGGCCGATTCATACGAAGGCAGTGCTGATTTTGAGTGGGTTCTTAGCAGGAAAGTACGCCACAGATTTCCCTCTCAGTCTGTCTGCTTCTATCGCCCTGGAGCAGTCCTACGGGGGAATCGAGGGAGATAGTGCCACCGTTGCTGAGGTGTGTGCCTTGCTCTCGGCTCTTAGCGAGATCCCTATCAGGCAGGATTTGGCTGTGACCGGTTCCATGAATCAGTATGGTCAGGTGCAGCCTATTGGTGGGGTCAACCGGAAGATTGAGGGGTTCTTCGATGTGTGCAAAGCTACTGGTGGCTTGACTGGCTCTCAGGGTGTGGTTATTCCGGTAAGCAATGTGGATAATTTGAACCTGCGGGATGAGTTGGTCGGCTCTATCCAGGAGGGAGCGTTTCATATCTGGCCTGTTTCCACCATAGAGGAAGCTGCTGCCATCCTGCTGGACATGGATGGCGTAGAAATCCACAGTCGGGTTAAGGATAAGCTGATCAAGTTTGCTCAGATTGCCCGACGATTTGGTAAGGGTTCAGAGAAGGAAGAAGAAAATAATATGGAAGGTGGAAAGAGGTGAGCATGGCATTATGAGGGTAGCTGCTATAATCAAAATTCAAACAGAGTAGCTGCCGCTGATCTTCTCTTTTCCGGCTATCCTGCAGCCCGCTCAAGTTTTGGTTCGATAGTGGGAAGAATGGAGGCTTCTTCTACCACCACGCCATCTCCATCAACAGAATAGCTCTTGCTGCATACAATGCATGTTGCGGAACTGCCGGGGGCAGGATGGGACCCTGAATTTACCGTGTTAAATTTGATTTCTTCGCCGCAGATGCAGCGCCAACCCATGATTTTTGCTGGATTACCAATCACCAGAGCATAGTCTGGTACATGATCAGTCACCACCGCACCAGCCCCAACAAAGGCGTATCTGCCTATGGTGGTGCCGCAGACTATGGTGCTATTGGCTCCGATGGTAGCTCCCTGGCGAACCGTAGTGCTCAGGTATTCATCACGCCTCGGATGGTGACTTCTTGGTATAAGCACGTTGGTAAAAACAGTGGAAGGACCGCAGAACACATCGTCTTCTAAAGATACACCCTTGTAGATGGAGACGTTGTTCTGGATCTTTACATTATTGCCGATGGAAGCCCCTGATGCCACATAGACATTCTGGCCCAGGTTGCAGCTCTTCCCTATGGTTGCTCCGCTGTCAATATGGGTAAAATGCCAGATTTTTGTGCCTTCACCAATGGTGCACCCCAAATCAACTATCGCACTGGGATGAATCTGGGGCTGAAGGGAGCGTGTGACCGGTGGCTGGTTCTGGTGCCCTGCTATGTCTTTGCTGCTGCCGACTGGTCCTGTTGTTGCTGATGCTGTTGCTGATGCTGATAGAGCTTCCAGGCTTACTGGTTCTCCGGCCCTGTTAAGGCTTTTCTGGGCAGCTTCCAGTACGGCGAGAACCCGTAGCCCCATCTGCCGATCAGCTAGGGGAGGTTTGCGGTCTTGGATGGCCCTGATAAAATCCTCACACTCCAGGCGCAGGGGTTCACTCCTGTCCAGTGGGAGGGGCTGGGTGCGGGCTTTGGATAGATCGGGCGGATTATTCAGGCTGATCGCCTTATCCATGTCCTGGTGGCAGAGGATCAGCTTCTCTTCATGGGGTGCCCCGTCGTTGAAGATTGCCATGGCTTTGCTGCCTACGACTACCAGCCGCTGCTCTTTGAATGGGTGGAGCCATGATACAAAGACATGAGCTTTAATGCCTTGCTCAAACTCCATGTGGGTGACAGTTGTATCAGCAACGTCCGGGTTAAGCCAACTCCCCCCCCAGGCGGACACTCTGGTGGGGAGAACGCCGGTCAGGCGCATAATCACGCTTAAATCATGGGGAGCAAAAGACCAGAGGATGTTCTCCTCTTTACGCACCCTGCCCAGGTTGAGCCGGTTCGAATAGATATAGTTGATTCTGCCCAGGGCACCTTCTGCTACTAGCCTGTGCAAAAGGCGAACTGCAGGGTGGTACTCCAGAACATGCCCCACCATCAGTATCCTGTTGTTCCGGTCCGCTGTTTCTACCATATTCAGGCCATCCTCTATAGACATGGCCATGGGCTTCTCTACCAGCACATCCTTGCCATTGTTGAGAGCCAGGGATGCTAAGACAGCGTGGGTTATGGCTGGGGTGGCGATTGCAATGCCGGAGATCTCTTTATCTGCCATTAGGCTATTCGGATTATCCGTAAAGCGGACTCCCGGGAATTTATCCCTGATCTGCCTGACCCTTTCATCATCCGGTTCGCAGATTACAGCCAGTTTGCCGAGGGCATGGAAGTTTCTGGCAAGATTGATTCCCCATTTTCCTGCCCCCATCAAGCCAATTCGGGGTGACATCAGTACCTTTCATGATTATCCGATGGGTTAATGTTTTCGACGGGCAGCAGCCATCATCTGGAGGGAAGCCTCAAAAGCATCAGCGTGTTCAGTGATGGCACCTATAGGCGCTCCTGCGTGGCACCCTGTTGCCAGTATGGCCCCAATATTGTTCATGTTGATACCACCAATGGCAACTATGGGCAAGCCTCCGGCAACACGCACAGCCTCTTGCAGCTTGCTCAGTCCCCTCTCTTCGAGTACACCAGGCTTGGTCAGGCTGGGAAAGACCGGACCAAACCCCAGATAGTCTGGTCTTTGCTGCAAAGCGTATTTTACCTGTTCTATGTTGTGGGTAGAGAGACCGATAATTGCATCACGCCCCAATAGTTGCCTTGCTTCTTCAACAGGAATGTCGTCCTGACCCAGGTGAACCCCATCTGCCTGACACATAAGGGCAATGTCAATACGATCATTGATAACTAGCGCAACTCCTGTTGCCCTGGTCAAGTTGCGAATGACCGTGGCTGTACGGAGAAAATTGTCTGCACCAGCGTCTTTCATCCTTAGTTGAATAATGGGGCATCCAGCACTGATTAGTGCCTCGGCGATCCTTATTGGGCAGCAGTTACCTGCAGGTCCCGGATCAGCTATACCGTAGAATCCAGCCCTTGACAGACTGTTCAGCCATTCAGTTTTGTGGGATGCCATTGGTAGGGTATTACTACTGGACTCTCCATGGGGAGGGGGCAGGTGAATCATGGTTTCCTCTGTGAGCTGGCTATGAAAATGATAGCACCTCAGGGTTGTCGTTCTGTCGTCTACTCTCAATTTCAATAATTACCACACCCCGCCTTGGTTTATCATCATCAGGGACAGTGGTGTCTGTGTCTGTTTTTTTGTCATCGTTTATCTCTGGTTGTGGCGGGGCTGGGTCGTTCTGGTCCACGGCTTCAGGGACAGGCAGTTCAAGGGGCACGTAAGGTTGTCGCTCCTTCTTCTCCCGTTCTTTCTTCAGCTTATCAATTATGAAGGCATCAAGCATCATCACTCCAGGCCAGTCAGATAGCTATATGCTCCAAGGTGTAAGCTTCTGCAACGTCCTGATCCATTGCAGCACTGCTTTGCTCAGGTAGCTATGATGATGGCTCCCTATCTAATCACTGTCAGGCGATAGGTCCATAACCTCTTGACAACAATTCCACAAGTACATTGCACATGGCATGATATGTGGCCGCTGCTCCGATGCTGCCAGTGCCGCTCCTCAGCAGACCAAAGAGGATAGAAGGGAAAAATACTGAAAGGCGGGCAGGTGAAAGGTCAACCAGATAGTGGCCCATGGCGAAGAGGGCTGAAGTGACCAGAATGGATGCCCAGGGGATAGATAAGCCGCCAATGGTGATCCGCCAGTTGATTGCCCTGTCCAGGTCAGTCTGGATAAACCCCCTGAAAAAGAATTCTTCGGGTATGGCAACCAAGATTAGGTGGAAAAGCACAATCCAGAGAATCCACGAGCTGCTGCGCTTCCCCTTGATAATGCCTTGGGCTTGGTATTGGCCTTGGGCTACATTTGCTGTTGAGCCGTCGCTCAGTGTGTCAATGGGGTTGCTATCTGCTCTGCCACCCGCACTGGCGCCTGCATTTAGCTTTACTGACCCGAGCATCAAGGATGATTCTTCTACATTACTGCCAAATTGAAGCTGCTTGATCTCCAGCCTGGAGCCCCCATCAATACGGATGACCTCACCGCCCTTTAAGGGGTATCTGCCTGTTCGGGGATCTGCTCGCAGCTTGAGGATAAGGCTGGACTCGCCGGTCGATGAGGTTTGGACTGTGGAGCCGGAGACGTGCAGGTTCCTGCCCGCAGAGAGGATGTGAAAGCTGCTGTCCCCTGATATGTGCAGGATGGGAGATGATGGGTCCAGGGTTGGCTTCTTATCCATGCTGTCTGGTGGTGGGCTCAGATTCCATTGGATGTGCAGATTGTTCCTATCCATAAATGCAGTGATTGGTTGTTGGGTGGATAGACCAACCTCTTTCTCATAAACCCGGTCCCATGCCACCGGCCATCTGTGGTACAGATCCAAAGAAAACTGGGCCTCCTGGTGCAGGTAGTATTCCTGATATAGATGGAATCCTATCCCATATATGGGGAAAGTGATTGCCATAGCCACGGTGGCGGCGACCAGGTTTCTTCTTAGCGGTTTAAGGCTCGGTCCAGGGTAGAAATGGGGTTGGGCTCTTCTGCGAAGGAAAACATATGGAATGACCATAAAGAGGATTGCAGCAGCGAGGTACATATTCTGCTGCAATAGAGGGTTGAATTGGCCCACAGCTCTCAGCAGGATTAAGCAGACAACCGCAAGCACCCAGGCGCCGAGTATTCGCAAAAGAATGGTGCCCCGTTTCTTTCGTGTTTTGTTGTTTCCATCTGTGTGGAAATTTGGACTGGGCAAACCTGGTCTCCGGGTTTAGGGTTCAGTCGGGTCCTTCATCCCTGACCCTGAAGAAGTAGGTTGGTATAGGCCTTTTTTCCAGCGGTATGGTGGTCGCAGGATGTTTAGGAAATCAGGATGAAGGCGATAATCAGAGCATATATAACAAGAGATTCAATCAATGCTAATCCCAGAAGCATTGGTGTAAAAATTTTTGATGTGGCACCGGGGTTGCGGGCAATACCCTCAAGACCGGCAGCAGCTGTTTTGGCCTGGCCGATGGCCCCACCTACAGCAGCAATGGCAATACAGAGACCTGCAGCCAGAGCCTTCCAACCCTCTGTGTTATTGGCTTCGCCTGCAACAGGTGTCGCAGTGGTTGCTCCATCCTGCGCAAAAACCATAGGAGCTGGGGCTAGAATCAGTCCACAAAAAAGTGCAAATCTGAGATGTTTCAACAATGAACGCCACATTTAATATCCTCCTGCTCCGCAGAGTCAGTGTTGTAATGTTCAATGTAATTGTGCCCATATTGGCTTAATTCGGGTATCACTTTTACTTGAGCATAAATCATGAAAAGCTGCCGCTAAATGACGACAGCTTTCTGTAGTTAAGGTTCTTCTTTTTATACCGCTTTTGCGTTGCCCTTATACCGCACCTTCAAGGGCAGGTTCGTCTTCCTCAATTGCCATGGAGATGTAAATCATCGAGATTATGCAAAATACTAATGTTTGCAATATCGCCGTAAAAAAACCGAGCAGGATTATTGGTATGGGCACTAGAATTGGAACAAGCGAAACAAAAATAGCGACCATGGCGTGGTCAGCGAACATATTACCGAAGAGCCTCATCGATAAGGAGATTGGTCTGGCAATATGAGCGATGACCTCAATGATGAAAAAGAGCAGCATCAGCGGTAATGCATACCATGCAGTTATTGGCCCAAAGAAGTGGCGCACGTATTGCACCCCTTGTTGTTTAACTCCAACCACATGAGTTGTGAAGAAAATAACCAGAGCGCAGGCCAAGGTCACGTTCAGGTTGCTGGTGGGGGACTCCAATCCCGGAATCAATCCAATCATGTTTGATGCCAGGATAAACAGACCAAGCGAACCAATCAGAGGGAAAAACTGTTCTGTGTTTTTTCGGCCCATAATAGTGCACATGAAATCGAAGAAGAATTCCATCATGGAGAGAAGGATATTGGGAATAGTCACCTTCTCTGCTGGGATTAAATTCAACGACTTCTTGTGACCTGAGAAGAGCAGTTGCCGGGCGCCAATTGCCAGGAAGATGATCAGCAGAAAGATAAAAATAGCGCTGATGATAGGACTGGAATTTATAGGACCGTCACCGTAAAATGGTTTTCCCAAAGTGATGTTAAGAAAGTTGTCCAGGTTCTGCTTTAGCGGAAGGTGTTCTAGAAAACTTATATGGGGCAGACCCGCTCCCTGATTCATTGCTCGCACTCTCTGTATTAATCCCGACGGGATGCTCGTCATCAAAAAGGGTTTTACCCTGAATGGCGGCGAAGGCAAAGAGGGTGATGACGTGAATGCCCAGACCGATACCTATTCCCGCCGCACTCAACTGTAGCACTAAGCAAGATAAATACAAGCCTGCAAAGAGAAGAACAAGCCTAATAAAATAAAGGGCCAGCATTCCTACTAGCTTTATGACGTGCCGGTGGATGTCTTCTCTGCTTGCGAGCCGGAACAGGCCCATCATGCTGAAGTGCATTACTCGGAAATTAATGGTGGCTAAAAAGAGCCCCACCAGCATAGACACGGGAAACAGGTAATTGTCGGTTATGAAGAAGATTATACCGGAAGCCGCCAAAATCAGGGGGTATATAATTATTTCCACTTTCTTGGCTGATGACAGAAGTATGCTGGGTTTGTGCACTGTAGCTTCCTTTATGGTGCGCTTTATATTTGTAGTCGGCCTGGCAAAATGCCAATAAGAGATGCAGCATTTCTCCGGGAAAAATTCATCTTCAGTGAGCTGAACACCAGTGCCCGGTTGGTGTTCAATGCCGTTTCAAGTTTGCCTCTTTTCAGGTGTAGCACCCGAACCGATTTTTGTTTCGGGCAGAGTCGCATTCTTATTGAGATGCTCCCTGTTCCCAGGGTTCTGGGGCCAGAAGATGATGTCTTTGCTCCGGTTGTCAGTAGCCTGTATGTCGTGCAAAGCCTTGTATGCTGCACGGTAGAACAGGAGTGCGCCGGATAATACACCAAAGACCAAGCCGGCGATGCCAAGCCATGGCGTGGTGTGGAGTTTCTGGTCAAGCAACAGGCCAATCATTGCGCCAATCAGAACTGATATGCCCAGTTCAAGGCCTACAGAGGCCATTCTTGCGCTCTTCATAAATCGTCTCGGAAGGGGCATTAAATATAAGATCCTTTACTATCGCATACTCCTGTGAAGCATTGGCGTTGAATGTTTCTGAACCTGATAAATGTAATTTACACTAACATACACAATTTGGTGCCAATTTACGTTCGGAAAAATGATTTTTTTAATTCATTTCCTCATACTTGCAATATACGGCAATGAGAAGACCATTCTAACATTCCGATAACTTGATAAACTAATTGATTATTCCGATTGCTTTGATTGGGTTATAAGTTTGGGTTGCTTCAGGGGGCCATGACGGGAGGGGACTCCAGTTCCTGTTGAGCTGGCTGTTTTGGGAAGTGTAATGGAGCCAGATGAATGGAGACCTCTAATTCAGATGCTAGTAACAGGGACTCGAAATACCATTCCAGGGAACCTGGCGTGCTGGGTTTTTCTGCGTTTTTCTCGAAGTAGTTCTTAATTTCCTGGAAAAAGGGGCGGAAAATATAAATGTACTCTAGGTTTACCTTGTCGCCACATAGGAGCAGCTCCAGTATCTGATCCGATGAAATTACACGCTTCCCCCAGAATTGCCCCACTCTGGCAGATATCCCCTCTTTTAGCTCGAATGTGGCAGAGCGTATGGTGCGTATGGTGCGTATGTTTTCTCCCTCAAGGCCGTTGTCCCAGATGTGCCATATGGGGGCCTCCACTGATGAGTCTGTATTCTGCCTAGCCATGATCGCTTTTACGGCTGACATCATGGATTGCTCCCATTCTTCAAGAATGGGAGTCTGGATGAAGCCAATACAGCCATATCCTTGAGATGTATGGTTGTTCTGGTTGGCTGGACAATCCTTGCACTTCTTCCTGTTCTTAAGCAGGGCCAGTCCTCGCCTGAGGGCTTCGCCATGGGGCATGGATACGGTCCGGAGATCGTTGGTGGCGATGACCTTCCGCACAAGTGGATGTGGCTCTCCATTGGTGTCCAGATGTGGTGGACCCTCCTCAAGGTGCTTGACCAGAGTCTCCAGCTTAATTGGGGTGCAGGTCAGGATGACCATCTCCTCAAAGGTCAGTTTGCGTTTGAGGCGACAGGGATAGGCAATGTGGTAAAAGAACAGGGTGCTCTCTTCAGTGCAGAGCTGGCATTGGATGGCTGGGGTTGTGGAGGTGGTATCTACTCCTGGAGTGGTCTCATCCAAGGTGCCAGGGGAGGCACTTTTCTCTGTGACCTCCTCTTCGGGATAGGGAGGTGGTATTGGGTTCGTGCTGTTGGAGGGGGGGAGCGAATCGGTGTCGTTATCGAGGGGGAGGGCGTAGGTAATGGCATTATCAGGGGGAGGGGTCGTGGTCGTAGTAGGGGTAGGGTCACCCATGCCAGCCCACTGACTGGTCTGCTTCCGCTCATCCCCGGGAGTGATATCCAGGATGCGGGTGCCGTTCTCAATTCCCTCCATGGACTGAGCCTCCTGAACCTGTCACAGGTTGTTCGTTTCTTATCGCATCGTCTTCTGATTGCAGTTCTTGTCCACGTCCACGCTTATGTTCATCCTTAAGCCCATTCTCATGCTCGAGGGCTTGGGCTGGATTCCTAACCGGCACCTGAGTGGCATTCGAGTTATGCTTAGCCTCTGGCAGATCCTTCTCTAAGGCGTGGCTCTTACTCCGCAGTTGTCGTTGGGCTCTAATCTCTCTTTGTCGGTCTGTCAGGCTCTGAATGGGCTTTTTTTCCTGAACCTGGCCGATTCGCCATTGATTGCCGCTTTTCGCAAAGAGCAGATACAAACCGTCCCACTTAACCCCCTGTTGCCGCTGATTGACAAGACCCCGTCTATTGGCAAATTCGATTCTCAGATAGTCAAGCTTGCGTCCGCTTGATGTGGGAGAGAAGGCTCGACCTTTGCGCCCGCTCATTTTCTCTGCCAGTTCTCTGCCACCCATGCGTTCCCATCCTTCGGTAGTGAAGAGGAGCCGGGAACGGGCAATGTCGCCGGTTTCAATTGATTGGACCAATTGCCGGGCTACCAATACTTGCCCGTGAGGTACGATGACAATGAGGGCAATGATAAGAAAAAGGGCAATAGTGGAGATCCCAATCAGGACGTTGATCTTGTCGGGCTTTACGTCAGTGAGCATATCAGCCACTCTGATCTTGAGCGCAGGATTCTTGCAGCGCCTGAGCAGGGTGGTGATCTCCCGCTCATACCGCCGGTGATCTCCCTTATGGAAGATGCCCAGCAGCTCGTGTAATGTTTCCTCGTTTTCGCCCGGACACCATTCCGAATGGGGAACATCTTGTCTGGTGGGTCCGGATTGCTCGTGGTCCATTCCAACCTCTTGGCAGTCTGCTGCAAGGACTGGATGCTCGCAGATTCATGAGTATTGCACAGCACACTAGCACGCTGCTGTTTCAAAAAGCAATCCCGGACCATGTTCTGTCGGAACTTCTGCCACACTATGCACCATGGGGTACACTTTCCATAACCGTGTCTGGTGTCTGTCTGCTTATGTATGGAATTCCTTGGCGCAGCAGGTCATGGGAATGAATCAAAGAGTGGGTAGCAGGCCAATACCTTGTATTGGGAGCCACCTGCGGATGGTCTTGAGCGGAGCTGAAGGTGAGGCTTTTGATTTAAGGCATGTGCTGCTACTGTATGGATATTGGATATGGAATCTGCTACACTGCCTTGGTTCTTTCCAGACATTGGTAAGTGTAAATGGTTGAATTGAAGTTGACAAACCTTGCAAGGAGTTGGGCAATGGTCTGTTATTCGGGACTGGCTTGGGGAGTTACCCGGTTGTGGGTACCCCTGTTGACTGTGCTGATGATCCTCTTCGCATGGGGATGTGCCGATACTGATACGAATGCTGAGGAGGATTGTGAGCCCGGGGTCGATTGGATGCCGTGCACTTGTCCCGGCACTGGTTCCGGAG
This sequence comes from uncultured Myxococcia bacterium, assembly GCA_964477705.1. GTDB lineage: Bacteria > Myxococcota_A > JAVEVO01 > JAVEVO01 > CAYZFJ01 > CAYZFJ01. The sequence continues at coordinate 34,221 of CAYZFJ010000011.1, forward strand.
GAATAAAGAATTGCAGGGATGATGGCAAGGGCTATGGGGACTGTGCTCCTTGCAGTGATAACGGTTGGCATGGTCGGGATGGGGGAGGCGATGATCTGGAGGATGGGGAAATCCCCGATGGGGATACGGGACCTACAGATGATTTGGAGGACACGAATTGTTCTGTGGAAGGGCTTCAGTCGTTCTGCCTCAATACGGGCTGCCAGGATGAGGGGTTGTTGGCAGTGCGCCGGTGTCAGGGTGGGCTTTGGACCACCTGTGCCTGTCAGGGGTTTACGATTGGGACGGTAGGGGACTACCCAATGGGGCTAGGGTCACCCAAGGTGGGCATTGGCAGGCATAATGATGGAGTGATCAGGGCCTGTTATGATGCGGGAGGCCTGATCTACGATGCATTCTACATGAATAATATGTGGAATGTGGCTCCCATTCAGGCTGAAAAGGCTTCACACTGCGATCTGGCCATTGGGGCTGACAACTCGGCCCATATGGTTCTCTACAGTGGAGACAATGTTGAGGGTAAGGCCATGTACGGTGTAAACAGGGGTGCGGGCTGGGTCCTCAGTCTTGTAGACCCGGTGGACATGGATTATATCGGATATTATGGGGCAATCGCAGTAGACACTATGGGTAATCCCCACATGTTTTACCGGGACCACCGTACGGATAATCTGCGCTATGTGTTCTACCGCAATGGTGCGTGGCAGGGGCCTGAGCTTCTGAAGCAGATGCACAAAGTCAGGGGTTCACTGAAGATGCGTGGGGAGCGGGCTGCGCTGGTGTATTCCAAGATGGATAGTGGTATGGCCTGGAACTTGGTTTATGCGGAGCGAGGGGCAGATGGTTCCTGGACTCCGGAGCAGTTGGGCGACGATGCGGTCAGCGGCATCTATGGTTCTCTCGCATTTGATGCTCAGGGCCGGCCGGTTATTGCCTTCAAGAGCTATGATGACAATGCCTTGAAGTTAGCTACCAGGACTGGTACCCAGTGGGATGTGGTTACTGTGGACCGTGGTCCAGGTGGGGATGGGGTCACTCTTGCCATTGATGCTGAGGGCAAGTATCATCTGGCCTATCTAAAGCTCCATGAAGGTAAGCTCGACGTGGAATATGCTGTGATGAGCGGGTCCACCATCAGGAGGGCCAGAATTACTAGAGACGGCAATGCTACCTCGGCAGTGAATATGCTTGTTGCGCCTGACGGTAAGGTGCACATAGTCTACAGGTTGTATGTACCTGAGACCGGAATCAGTTCGGTGAGACACGCTACCATGTAAGTCATTCCACATTCAGCCGCAAACCTTGACTTTATGATTGGGGGAGGCATCAGACTGTGAATTGAGCATTATAATGCGGCAAGGCCTCATTCGAGGTTGGCGGGACATACACCCAATGAGGTATATAATAACAGCTTCTCACCCGATGGTACTGGGGTACCCCAGTACCATGTGACCCGGGGGAGGAACAACAGACTGGCGGCTTAGACCAACTCCAGTGGACTATAGCTTAAACATGCCGCCAATCTGTCCACATAAAGGGGA
>CAYZFJ010000012.1:0-2357 GCA_964477705.1 uncultured Myxococcia bacterium
GATAACGTGGGTGATGTGGCTGGCATGGGCGCCGATCTCTTCGAGTCATACGTTGGCGCTATCGTTGGCGCCATGGTCCTTGGGGCCCTCTGGACTGAAGCTGATGGAGGCAACCTCAACCCAGTCCTCATCCCTCTTATTCTGGCTGCCGTCGGCATTATTGTCTCCATTGTGGGAACCTTCTTTGTAAAGACTAAAGAAGGCGGAAACCCCCAGAAAGCCCTGAATATCGGTACATTCGGGGCCGGATTCCTGATGCTGGTTGCTACTTATTTCACTGCTCATTGGCTTGTGCCCGAGCCAATCGAAATGACTGGCACCACCGTGGCCATCCTTGGCAGCACCACAAACACCCTTACAGCCAACGGCATCTTCCTGGCTGTGGTAACCGGCCTTATTGCTGGTATCTTTATTGGGCTCTCAGCAGAGTACTTCACCAGCGACTCGTACAAGCCAGTCAAGGGTATCGGAGAAGACTCCCGCACAGGTTCTGCGACCAACATCATCAGCGGTTTTGCCACAGGTATGATGTCAACAGCGATTCCCATGATTCTCATCGCCCTGGCAATCCTGGCTGCCTACCAGGCAACCGGCGACCTTTACGGCGTTGCCCTTGCAGGCCTTGGCATGCTGTCCACTACCGGCATCCAGCTCTCCGTTGATGCCTATGGCCCCATAGCAGACAACGCTGGCGGGATTGCTCAGATGGCCGAACTTGAAGAAGTAGTAAGGCAGCGCACAGACAAACTGGACTCAGTTGGTAACACCACTGCCGCTATCGGCAAGGGTTTCGCTATCGGAAGCGCTGCTCTGACAGCCCTCGCTCTCTTCTTCGCCTTTGCTCAGTCCGTCGGCCTCACCTCCATTAACGTACTTTCACCATCAACCATGGCTGGCGTGCTTGTGGGCGCCATGCTCCCATTCCTCTTCTCTGCCATGTCCATCAAGGCTGTGGGCAAGGCTGCCGGCGAAATGGTCAACGAAGTACGGCGTCAGTTCAAAGAGATCCCTGGTCTTATGGAAGGCAAGGCTAAAGCCGATTATGCCCGATGCGTAGACATCTCCACCCAGGCAGCTATCCGCCGCATGGTCGCCCCTGGTACCATGGCAGTAGCGGTCCCCATCCTCGTCGGTCTCATCGATCCTAGCGGCGAAACCCTCGGCGGCCTGCTGGTTGGTGTCACCGCAACAGGCGTGGTCCTCGCTATTTTCATGTCCAATGCCGGTGGCGCATGGGATAATGCCAAGAAGTTTATCGAAGGCGGAATGTTCGGCGGCAAGAACTCTCCTGCTCACAAGGCAGCAGTGGTCGGTGACACGGTTGGCGATCCCCTCAAGGACACCGCAGGTCCCTCCCTGAACATCCTCATCAAGCTCATGTCAGTGGTCGCACTTGTTATGGCTCCCCTGCTTGTTTCAATGCAGGATTCCGGTAACACCGCAGCGACCACCGCTGCTAAGGCAACCACCAATGTATCAGCATCGGCAACAAACACTGCAGTCGAGGCCCAGACTGAAACAGCAGCAGGTTCCGTGATTGCTCCAGCAGCACCAGCACCTGCCACAACTGCTGCTGGCCAGGCCGATGAAGCCGCAGCAGCCGAAGGGCTGACTACAGACAAGTCTGCGGCCTCCCCTATAGCCGCCGCTGCCATCCACTAAAGCCTTTGCTTCCCTACTCCCTTCGCTCCACAAGTATCTACTCTCTCTCAACATTTCACTTACCCGACAGATACAAATAATTTATCCACATTGCATTAAATATTTGTTGGAATTCCTAAGGCAATCGACTATATTAACGCGCCTTGTAGCCGTTCCCCGGGGTTCTCTGGCCATAGATATGGCCTCCCGGGTAACGATTCTCCTTGCTCGGCTGCCTTAACGGGCAATCGGGCTTTTTAGCCAGAAGGAGTCCTTATGATAAGACTTCGCGAGTACGAAACCATTTCCATCATCAATCCGGACATCCCGGATGACTCCATCGATCGGGTTAAGGGACGGATCGTCTCTGTCCTGGATCGCTTGGAGGCAAGAATCCTCCGTCTTGACAACTGGGGTAAGCGCAAGCTTGCCTATGAAGTTAACAAGCATGGCAAGGGCGTATATATCTATGCTCTCTATCTGGGCAATCCCGGCGTGGTAGAGGAGTTGGAGCGCAATCTCAAGATGTGGGATGACGTTCTCCGCTTCCAGACCATCAAAATTGACCAGGATGTGGACCCAGATGCCCGCCCTGCTGAAATCTCGGAGGATGAACTGAAGGCAGTTGAAGAAGCAGCCCTTAAACCCGCTCCTGAGTTTCGTGCGCCTGGATTCGACGAATCTGATTCCTATGACGAGGATGAAGATGACGAAGA
>CAYZFJ010000012.1:2457-26291 GCA_964477705.1 uncultured Myxococcia bacterium
GACGAAGATGATGACGATGATGAGGACGAGGATGACGATGATTACGACGACGAAGATGATGACGAGGACGAGGATTGAGTTGGACCTGGGTCATTGAGTTGACCAAGGGCAGCTCGGTTCTGATTCTGTCGAATTACTTCGTATAAAGTAACATCAATAGTCATCAACAAGGAGTTGAAAACAAATGAAGAATTCAGGTAAAAAGCGGCGCTTCGGAAGAAGAAAAGTCTGCAGATTCTGTGCTGACGCTAATGTTACTGTGGATTATAAAGATCCTCAGACCCTTCGATATTTTATTACAGAGCGCGGTAAGATCATACCCCGCAGGATTTCTGGAAACTGTGCCAAGCATCAGCGAAAAGTGTCTCTCGCCATCAAGCGGGCCCGCAATATCGCCCTTATGCCGTACACCACCATTGTTTCCCACTGATAGGAGGGTATGATGAAGGTTATTCTTACTGAAGATGTATCGAATCTGGGACAGATCGGGGACCGGGTAAAGGTGGCTGACGGCTATGCCCGCAACTACCTGCTGCCAAAGGGACTGGCGGTTGAGGAAAACCTCAAGAACGCCAAGGAGTTGGAGCACAAGATCCGGCAGATCGAGGTGAAGGCTGCCCGCATGAAGAAGGGCGCCACTGAGCTCAAAGCCACCCTCGAGAAACTCTCTGTCACCATTCCTGTCACCGTTGGCGAAGAAGATAAACTTTACGGTTCTGTCACCAGCCGTGACATTTACGCTGCTCTTGTTGAGAAGGGACAGCAGATCGACAGGAAGAAGATCGTTCTTGCTGAGCCCATCAAGGCACTCGGCGTCTATTCTGTGAACATTAAGCTGCACAGCGATGTGACCGCCACTGTCAAGGTCTGGGTGGTGAACGAGAACAAAGAGGCCAAGGAAGCAGCCAAGGAAGCCAAAGCCGCAAAAGCTGCCCGTGATGCTGCCAAGACAGAGAGCGACGACAAAGAGTAAGATGCACGGCTGGCAAAGGGCACGGCATGCCGTGCCCCTACAGACGATTGGTGCTGAGGCTCATCAGGAGCATCCTCCTTGCCCTAACCCCTCAACCGATACTCCCTGACTCTGGATCACCCACAAATTACTGCAAACTTGCCACTCTAAACATGATGCCGACACAGAGCCCTAACGGGCGAGCGCCGCTCGCCCCTACACCACTGCTCCTACTTTCTAATTCCAACTGCTGTCTACTTACCTCTTGCACCTCGTTCCTTTCCTCTTTCCGTGCAATTCCTGAGCAATCTGGGTATCATGTCAAGCCGCTCTCCCATACTGATTTGAGGGCAACGGAAACACTTCCATAGGAAGATTTAGAGGAGAACCTCCCCATGACCACCACCATGGAAAACAGCTTTGTCACCCCTGCCATGAAAATGGAACCCCACAGCCCTGAAGCTGAAGCTTCCGTACTGGGTGGGATTTTCCTGAACAATAGCGCCATGGATCAGGTTGCAGATAGACTCCGGCCTGAATATTTTTACTCAGAACGTAACCGCATCCTTTTTGCAATCATGTTAGACCTTCATGGGGCTGGCAAACCCATGGACCCAGTTACTGTTCTGGAAGCAGTTCAAACGAGAAATGCCGAAAAGAAGATTGATGCCATGTACATTGCGGACCTGGCCGATGCGGTGCCATCCCTGGTCAACCTGCAATATCATGCAGACATCGTTCAGAAGAATGCAGTTCTACGCAATATTATTGGTACTTGCCAGAGGATTTCTGACGAAGCCTTCAGCGGCGTTCCAGACATGGAAGACTTCCTGGACAGGGCAGAGAGCAGGTTCATGGAGGTCTCGCAGACCAGAACCTCTGAGGGCCCTAGAAAGGTGGCGGAGCATCTACCCGGCATATTCAAGAAGCTTGAAGAGCAGGCCAAATCTGGAGGTAATCTGACTGGGCTGGATACGGGCTATTACCAGTTAAACGAGATGACCATGGGGCTGCAGGCTGGAGACCTGATTATTCTGGCCGCCCGCCCCAGCATGGGCAAAACCGCTTTCTCGCTCAATCTTCTCTCACATTGTATTGCCCGCTCACAACGCCCCGGTGTCTTTTTCTCCCTTGAAATGCCTGCAGAGAGCCTTGTCATAAGGCTGATCTGTGCCAGAGCCCGGGTGAAAAGTGATGAGTTCAGGAGAGGCATCTTCAGCAACCAGTCCGACTACAAAAACGTAATAACCGCCGTTAATTCCCTGAAAGAGCAGTCAATCTTTATTGACGACACAGGGTACCTGAGCCTCATGGATCTGCGCTCCAAGTGCCGCCGCCTTAAATCCTCAGAGAAGGATCTGGGTCTGATAGTCATCGACTATCTACAACTAATGCAAGGCGACAAAAGTATCGCCAGCCGGGAGCAGCAAATCTCCACTATCAGTCGCGGACTTAAGTCCCTGGCCAGAGAGCTTGCCGTTCCAGTCATAGCTCTAAGCCAGCTTAATCGGCAGGTGGAGCGCCGTGACGACAAACGGCCCACAATGGCAGACCTGCGTGAATCAGGCGCCATTGAACAGGACGCAGACCTGATCGCCTTCCTGTACCGGGATGAAGTTTACAACAAGGAGAGCTCGGAGGCCGGCACTGCCGAATTGATCCTTGCCAAACATCGAAACGGTCAAATTGGAAGCATGAAATTTAAGTTCTTTAAGGAGTTCGGTCTATTCGAGAATCTGGCTACAGAGCCTGAATACTGACCGACTTCTCATCCAGTTCCACATCCCCCCTTCCCACCATCCCACCCCAAAAAAGAAAAATGACACTCCCGCAAACAAAGCTTACCCCAAGAAAACATTACAGCCGTACTGAAAACAAATCACATAATTACAGGCACCCTAAAATTCTCTCTAACCCTCTAACTACAAGCATTCGCTGGCTAAAAGGTTGATTTCCTTATGGGATTGACAATTTTTCACTCTTGACAACAGACCTTGTTTCCATCCCTAATGGATTTGGAATGCTTCTGCCAAGCACTACAAGGAGAAAATAAATGGCAACTGCAATTGGCGGTTTATCCCTCAAAATTCTTGTTGTGGATGACGATCCTGATATTTGCGAATTTATGAAGACCCTGCTCGAAGGAGCTGGATTCATGGTCAACTATGTTACGGATCCATCCCTGGTTGAAGATAGATTGAGAGATGAGGAAGAATATCACATCATCATCCTGGATCTGATGATGCCCAAAATTGACGGTATCGAAGTACTGAAGCGGATCAGGAAGATTGACAGCGATGTTCCTGTGGTAGTTTTCACCGGATACCCATCGGTCGATACGGCAGTAGAGAGCCTTAAACTGGATGTGTCAGACTATATCAAGAAGCCCTTTAACAGTGATGATTTTCTTAACACTATCCAGGCTGTGTGTCGCAAGAAGGGATATCTGGTTGATTCGGAGCAAGAGCTCCATTCTTCCATTGGGCGCAACATCCGCAACCTGCGCAAGAAGCGCAAACTGACCTTAAAGCAGATGGCCCGCCGTACCGGATTGTCTGTCAGTCTTTTATCCCAGATTGAGCGTGCGGAATCGAGCGCTTCGGTCTCATCCCTGTTCAAAGTGTCTGGGGCCCTCAGTTGCCGTCTGAAAGACCTTTTCGGAGAATTCTAAATGGTACCTGCGGTGGGACTCTGGCTAAGGAGCCTGAGCAGAATTATATTGCCACCTTCTTCAACAGATACCTGACCTCGGATGTAGGGGCACGGCATGCCGTGCCCTTCTCCAAACAGTCATTCCCTGTCGGGTTGGGGTGTGCTTGACAATATAATTATGCCAGATGCCTAAACTAGGCCAGACAGATCCGCATCTTTATCTATACAATTCAGATCACCTGCCGCAACAAATAATGAAGATTCCTTTGCCACCGGTTCTATAAGCCGGGTTCTGTTCCGCCATCACAAGGCGGCGGTGGTGATCATTCATCTGGGACAATTGTTACCAACTGCCTCAAGCGGCCCATACCCGGGAACCTGGGACAGACGACCCCTAACCCTCACAGCAGCTCATCACGACAGTGTCGATAATGACCGCCAGAAGATTTGTTCCCTATTCAGCCTTGCTCCAGGTGGGGTTTACCATGCGGCTGCCGTTACCGGCCGTCCGGTGCGCTCTTACCGCACCCTTTCACCCTTTCCGGTCGTAGTGCGAACACCAAACCGGTGGTTTACTTTCTGTGGCACTTTCCTGCGGATCGCCCCGACCGGGGGTTACCCGGCACCCTGTCTTGTGGAGCCCGGACTTTCCTCTGATGTGCATATAGCTCACCAGCGACCACCCAAACCGGTGGCAAAAGGAATCATGGAATATTTACCACATAATCGCTGATGTGCAAGGAGAATCAGGAGGAGGGTACAATGTGGCTCAGTATAGTCTGTGTGCTGGCCACATTCAGGGGTATGGTGAGTAAAAACATTGAAAAATGAGCAAAGGCCCGCGGACCACACCAATGCTAAGGAGCCTGAGCAGAATTATATTGCCACCTTCTTCAACAGATACCTGATCTCGGATGTAGGGGCACGGCATGCCGTGCCCTTCTCCAAACAGTCATTCCCTGTCGGGTTGGGGTGTGCTTGACAATATAATTTATGCCAGATGCCTAAAGGCCTTAAACTGGAATTACAAAGGTTTATAGTCTGGCCTGCTCTGCCATACTACGTCAGGCGACCACCACGTTGTTGGCAACCCCAGCGGAATCTGCTGCAGAACCGTTTGCCTTTGCATGGTCTGCAACATCACTTTCCGGCTCCTGAGTAGTCAGGCCTTCCCAGTAGATGATCCGCTGGCAGAAGGGGCACTGTTCAATGGAATTGAACCGATACAGGGTGTTGTACAACTGGGGAGGAATGCCCATGTTGCAGCCATGACAGATGCCACCCGCAGCAGCCACAACAGCCAGTCCATCCTTCTTGTCGCGTATACTCTCGTACTTGCGCACCAGTGACCTTGGCAAATCGCTCTCGATGGCGAGTCTCTCTTCCCGCAGCGAAGCGGTACTCTGCGCAGAAGCCGCAATGCGAGCATTTCCTTCTGCCAGACTCACCTCAACCTGGGCCTTCAGTTCAGCAAGTTTAGACTCGTGATCGCTGATTCGTGCCTGGGAAGCCTTCTCCTGCTCCATAATCTGAAGCAGTTCTTCTTCCTTTTTGGACAAATCCTTACGAGCAAAGTCCATTTCTTTTTGGATTGCCATATATTCTTTGGTGTTCTTGACTGACTGAAGGCGGGATTTGGAGCGATTTACCGTTTCTTCACTGGATTTCAGGCTAGCTTCGTGGTCTCGTCTGAGGGCTTGCAGTTCAACGAAATCGTTTTGCTGCTTAGTCAGATCGGTTTCAAGAAAGTGGCAGGCCTTCTCCATTGAAAGGAGATTTTCTTTCAGGCCGGCCACCTGTTGCTCCTTGTTGTGGATATCGAGATCCACTTTCTGGAGCTGAGTCAGCTTAAGGAGATCCTGTTTCAAGCTGCTGGCCTCCGGTTCACGGTAAATAAATTTTAAGGGTGGGCCCACCCGGATTCGAACCAGGGACCTACCGGTTATGAGCCGGCGGCTCTCACCGCTGAGCTATGGGCCCTTCACCACATTGCACCCCTGCTTAGAGCAGGATTTTGAAAATGGTAGCATACACCTTCTCAAACGGTTGGACACTTTAACAATCGCATCCTGATTTATCAAGCAAAAATATATCGGATTCGGCAATATGGGAAGGATTGGCCACACGTCCAGTTTACGCTTTACCTGTACAGGCAGTGGTAGGCAGGGCTTTTCCGGATGGTTATGAGGGCATCAAAAGAACCAGGAAATAATTAAAAATGAAGAGGATTGAATAAAATAGCGGCAGAAGGGGCCAATCAGGTCTCAATGAAAGATCTGAGCTTTTTGCTCCTTGAGGGATGGCGCAGCTTCCGGAGGGCTTTGGCCTCAATCTGCCTGATCCTCTCTCTGGTAACCTCAAAGTCCTGACCAACCTCTTCCAATGTGTGATCTGACTTTTCTCCGATGCCGAAACGCATGCGCAGCACCTTCTCCTCCCTGGGAGTCAGGGTGGAGAGAACCTTTCGAGTCTGATCTGCCAGATTAGAATTTATCACCGCTTCCTGAGGAGAGACTACACCCTTATCCTCAATGAAATCACCTAAATGGCTATCCTCTTCTTCACCGATGGGCGTCTCCAGGGAGATAGGCTCCTTGGCAATCTTGAGGACTTTGCGCACCTTATCAATGGGCAGCTCCATCTTCTCGGCGATCTCTTCAGGCATGGGCTCCCTGCCCAACTCCTGAACCAGGTAGCGGCTGGTCCTGATCAATTTGTTGATAGTCTCAATCATGTGGACCGGAATACGAATGGTCCTTGCCTGATCAGCAATCGCCCTGGTGATGGCCTGCCGGATCCACCAGGTTGCGTAGGTGGAGAACTTGTAACCTCTGCGGTATTCGAACTTATCCACAGCCTTCATCAGGCCGATGTTTCCTTCTTGAATCAGATCCAGGAACTGCAACCCACGGTTAGTGTACTTCTTGGCAATGCTCACTACCAGACGGAGGTTAGCTTCAACCAGCTCAGCCTTGGCCAACTCAGCCATCCTCTCTCCGGTAAAGATGCACTTACAGGTGATGGTCAGGTCATTGTAGCTCTGGCCGGTTTCCATCTCGATGGTGCGGATCTTCTTCCGCAATGCCTTGATAGTCTTCTCGCAGGCCAGAAGCTCTTCCTTGGTGGTATTAAACTGCTTTTCAAACTTCTTCTCGTTTGATTTGTTCCGCTTGATCTCACGGAACACCACAGCTAATTCCTCTTCAGACACGCTGTACTTGCTGACAATACGGCTGATCTCATTCTCAATGGCCCTGATTTTGGAGACCCTCTCCTTGAGCTTCTCCACAATCTGGTCAATCTGATACTTGCTGAGCTCCAGATCTTTAAGCAGATCCCTCATGCTCTGCTGATGCTGGTGATACTGCTCCTGCAGCTCCTGCCGCTTCTCCTCGCTCAACCCTCGGCTGGCAGTGAGCCGTATAGCCAGCTTCTCGGCGACCTCGTGTATAGAACGGACCTGGTCCACAACAGCGATGATCTTGGTGCGAACACTCTCGTCATCTTCAATGACCGGGCACTCTTCGTCCTCTACTTCGATCTCCTTAACAATGTCGCGCACTTTGATTTTGTGCTTAATCAGTCTGTCGCACAGGCAGATACACTCCCGGACCGCCACAGGAGAGCTGAGAACAACGGAGAGCACCATCTGCTCCCCTTCTTCAATGCGCTTGGCGATCTCCACCTCACCCTCTCGGGTAAGAAGAGAAACGGAGCCCATCTTTCGCAAATACATGCGCACTGGGTCGGAGGTCTTGGAGTATGCATCACTATCCGCCTCTTCCAGTGCTGCAGAAGCTCCACCACTGCCGCTATTGCCAGCCCCACCACTGCCGCTATTGCCAGCCCCACCACCAGCGCTGTTGCCCCCTGGACGACTCCCGGCCGCAGGCACACGACCATGCGTCTTGGCTGGGAACTTTACCACAGAGATATCTTCCTGACTGAACAGGGACATTACCTCGTCAATGGTCTCTGAAGTGAGCATGTCTGACGGCAAGGCTTTATTAACCTCGTCATACGTCAGATACCCAAGAGACTTGCCCCGCCTGATCAGGTCATCCAATACTTTACTGTCCACTCCGTTGATCATTAACGGCTCCTTGAACATTAATCCCCGTTCGTTTCTACTTCAGACACTTGCGGGCATTCTCCAATCGCAACTTCAATAAACGTTTTACTGCTTCCTGGTCACCACGATCATGAGCATCACGCATGGCTTCTTTGAGAAGCGGATCCTGCTTCAACCTTCGCTGTCCAAGTTTATGCAGTGAATCATCAAATAACTGCCTGGCAGAACCAGCATCATTAGGCATTTCTTCCGATTCTCTCATCAGGCTGACTGCAAGGTCTTTTAACCCACGGTCCGTCAGCCTCTCCAGAAAGCCAGAAGCATCAAGGCTACCTGTAGTCCCAATGTCCATGCAAATGTTTCTTATCAGCTCGGCCAGCCCCATATCCTGAATGGCCGAGAGGATATCCTGCTTGATCACATCAGCAGAGAACTCTGGGAACCGGAAAAGGAGCAATACCAGCCCCTTTTCAACCTGATCCGGCACCGCACGCCTACCCCCCACATCCCCGCTAAGACCTGTTGACCTTCGTTCAAATCGAGTAGACCTGGTACCACGCCCCGAAGCTCCACCAATGGGAGCGCCACCCATGGTTGCCGTTACCTCAGAGCCCCCTCTGTCTGTCCCTGCTCCTGTACCTGCATCGGCACCAACACCGGATCGCGTCTGCCCACGCATGCGAAATGCACTACCATCCCTGCATGCCAGCAACACATGCCTGATATCTACCCCGTACAGCTCTGCCACACGCTTCTGGTACAGCTCACGCTCGATCTGCTCCGGTATGGCCGAGATAAGAGGGCTCACATCCCTGAGCGCCTGTGCACGCTGCTCCACAGGTGAGCCCAGCCCCGGGTTAAACAGATCCAGCACCCTCTCCAGAGCCCATGGAGCCTTTTCAATCAGCCCTTCCACCTGCTCCGTTCCGTTTTTCGAGACAAAGCTGGCCGGGTCTTCACCATCGGGCAAATCACACATTTTAACCCGCACCCCCGCATTGAGCAGGAGTGGTATCGCCTTGAGGCAAGCCTTTCGGCCCGCATTATCGCCGTCATAAAACAGAACAACTGTTCTAGCCAGCCGGGCAAGCAGGGACGCCTGCTCGGTGGTCAAGGCGGTTCCCATGGGGGCGATCACATTGCGAAAGCCGCTCTCCCACAGGGCGAGCAGATCAAAGTTCCCCTCCACAAGGATGGCGGATTCACTTCGCCTGATCCCTTCCTTCGACACTCCCAGACCCAGAAGTACGGATCCTTTGTGAAAAACTGAAGTCTCTGGGCTGTTCAGATATTTAGGCCCGACCAATGCACTGCTACCCCCCTGGCTAGTCGAGGCACCTTGTCTTGAACCAGATGATCCCCCCCCTGGCACGGCTCCAGCAACGCTGGTGCCTCCTGTAACAGCAGGACCTTCAAGAATCCTCCCGCTGAATCCAATTATCCGCTTATAAAGGTCGGTTATGGGTGTAATCAGGCGACCGCGAAAAAGGTTGTAATAACCATCCCCAGAAGGCCTGGATTTTACCAGACCGCTAGATTCAACGATCTTCTCCGGTACCATATTCCTAGTGAGGAATCCCGGCAATGAATCCCAGTCATCAAGGGCCAGCCCCAGTCGGTGCTCCCTGGCGGTCTCCGGGGAGACTCCCCTTGCGACCAAATACCGTCTAGCTCCTGCTCCTTCAGGGCCGGCCAGATTATTCTCAAAGAACCCACAGGCCAGTTCATTAACCTTATATAACCATTCCCTCTCTTCGCTCTTCCTTCGCCGTTCCAACTCTTCTACAGGGGTCTCTTCTCTCAATTGAGGTAGCTCGACTCCGGTCCGACTGGCCAGCTCCTTTACCGATTCAGTGAAAGATCGGCCATCCATAAGCATTAAGAAGTTGAACGCACTTCCGCTCGCTCCACACCCGAAGCAGTGGAAGAAGCCCTTACCTGGTACCACTGTGAAAGAAGGGGTTTTTTCCTGATGGAAAGGACAAAGACCAACAAAAGATGAGCCCCTCCTGGTCAGACGCACGTGTTCGGACACAAGTCCAACCAGGTCAACCTTGGTCTTTATCTCGACGAGAAGTTCCTCCGGGAAGCGGCTCATCTTGCACTCCAGAGATTTCAGGGTCCAAGTAAGGACAAGGCCGCTCTTGAGGGAACGGTCCAGAGGACAAAGTGTGCAACTATATAAAATTGGCACATGGTGTCAAGTTTTTGTTGCCCGAAAAAGGGTTGACTTTTGCGGTAACATGCAACAGGGCTATCCCTCGTCGGGATTTCCATGTCGGCTAAAATGACTGCGATGTCAAGTTTTTGCCTAACCGATGAAGGGCAAGATAAAAGCCAAATAGTATAAAGAGGAAGCGGAGGGAGCATGGTACAAGGCTCGGAGGGTTAGGGCCGGGTCGCCACCAAACCACCTCATCTCCAACACTCCCCTACCTTCGTGCACTTCGTGTCTTCGTGTGAGATCACAAGGGGCAGATGGTGGAAGGTTTCACAAGCCGTCAGTTGCCGACTCTCCATTACGGCTGGACAAAGCTAGATGCTCATGTATGGCGGCTGCCAGACTGTTACCAATGCCTTTTACAAGGGCAATTTCTGGTATGGATGCTTTACGAATCGCTCCCACGGCCCCGAAATGGTGCAGCAGCTCCTTCCGTTTGACAGGCCCCAGACCGGGAATGCCGTCCAGGGCACTGGAGACAGAGCGCTGCTTGCGCTTTTTGCGATGGTAGGTGATGGCAAACCGGTGCGCCTCATCCCTGATTCCAGCCATCAATCGGTATTCCCACGTGCCGGGCCTGAGAAAGACCGGCTCTCTCTCGCCAGGAAGGAAAACCCGTTCCGGGCTACGAACCGACTCACGACGTGTGCCCCCATCAATGCGTGACAGCAGATTAGCACGGGAAGCAATATAGCCAGTGGCTGCGCCAGCAAACGATCTAACAGGACCGCCCATGTTATCGCCGCTCTTGCCACCATCCGCCCTCTGCCCAGCACCATCGGTCAAGCCCCCGAGGAACCTGCTCTTAGCCAGCGAGACTATCTGGATAGTATCTTGCATGGATTCGCCGGCTCCTGCAGCCATGGGACCAGCCCCTGATTCTGCCGCAGAACCGGCAGCCCCGCCCGCTCCCGGCCCCAGCCCAATGCCGCTATTACTGCCAGCCACCTTCAACCCCAGATCATGTGCCGCCGCTATTGCCGCATTCAACTGCCCCCGGCCCCCATCAATCACCAACAGATCAGGCAGGGCTCCCTCCCCAATTCCCCTGGCCAACCGTCTACTCACCACCTCGTGAATCATGGCTGGATCATCAGGGATCAACCCCCCATGCTCATCCGTTATCTTCTTGCACCCATATCGACGGTAGTCGTCCTTGAAGGGCTTCCCATCCCTGAAGCACACCACCGATGCAACGGGCTCCTCCCCTCCCGTTGTGGAGATATCCACGCACTCCATCCACCTAGGTAGCCTGGCCAGATGCAATCGGGAGGCGAGAGCACTCAGCCCGGCCACCAAATCATCGGATTTGCGGCGCTTCTCCTCAAGGGCAATGGCTGCGTTCATTTTAGCAATGTCCATCACCCGAACCGCCGCTCCCCTTTCAGGAACCCGGACCACCACCTTGCTCCCACGCAGGTCGGCCAGCAACTCGGCAACAGCAGAGGCATCCTCAACTTGATAGGGCAGAAGGATCTCTCCAGGGATTTCAGGGGCCTCCTGGTAATAAGAGGCCAGGAAAGTGGAGAGCACCTCCTCGTTGGGAAACTGCTGCTCCCTGAACACAAGGGACCTGCTGCCTGCTATCCTCCCCTGCCGCACAGTGATGATGCAGAACACCACCATCTCGCCATCACGGACCATGCCGATTGCGTCCCTATCAGCCATGTCTGCCATCACCACATTCTGCTTCTCTAAACAAGACTTTACTGCGGCAATCTGGTCGCGGATTCTGGCGGCTTCCTCAAAACGCAACTCTGACACTGCATCAGCCATTACTGCTTGCAGATGGCGCACCAGGTCATCGGCCTTGCCATCCAGGAAGAGGATCAGCTCCTGAACCGCCTTTGCATAATCCGCAGGGGCCACCTTCCCCATACATGGGGCAGAACATCGGCCTATCTGATGCCGCAGGCACGGCCTGGCCCTATTACGCATCGCTTTATCAGTGCATGTCCTCAGGTTGAAGTAACGGTTGGCCAGATTAAGTGTTTGGCGCACCATCCCTGACTGATGATAGGGCCCGAAATACTTGGCCCCGTCTTTGACGATCCGCCGCTGCACCTGGAGCCTAGGGTAATCCTCCCGCACATCAAGGCGGAGCACGATATAGTCCTTGTCATCTCTGAGCAGGACATTATGACGGGGCCGGTATTTTTTGATGAGGGTACTCTCAAGCAGGAGAGCTTCTTTTTCGGTATTGACAACGATAATCTCCAGGTCGGCCAGCATTCTCTCCAGGAACTGCACGAATGGTCGGTTGTCTCCCGAAGAGGTGAGAAAGTAGGAGCGAACCCTGTTCCTGAGGTTGGTTGCTTTGCCCACATAGAACACATCGCCGCTGTGATCACGCATCAGGTAGATGCCTGGCATGGAGGGCAGGCCCTCTACCTTATCACGCAATTCCTGTTTGAAGTTCTCCATCATGATCGCATAATCTAACCATCACCTGCAGAAGAGGAAAGAGCAAAGTTGCAGGCGGAGTGCATGCGGTTCAGGGTACATTGGGAAAATTCTTTTGCAGGGGCACGGCATGCCGGCCCTTCGTCAGCGGTGAACCCAACCAGCCCAAACAATTTTGTGGAATTAAGCTGCCTTAAAAGATCATGTATGCGCCATGCCGTCCCATTTCACCCTGTGAAGCCTTGATCTGGCCGAACGGCGAGTACGTAAATAGTTGCAGGATGCGGGGTGTTGCACCTGTGACCGGGCACAGGAACAGGGGGCTCAGATTAGAAGAGACGGCCCACGGATATTCCCGCAGTGGGGATAAGACCATACTCCCACAGGAGGTTCTTCAGATAATCTGTGCTCTCCTTTTCCATCTCATCGGTTGCATCGGCGGGCATTCTGGTCATCTCCACCGACACTCCCACCGATTTGCCCACTCCCAACTCCGCCTGGGCTGCGAATCCTCTACCGAGCTCAATCCGGTACCCAAGGCTGAGCCCCACCATAGGCATGACACCACGAAACTCTACCCTGCCCAGGCTGCCCTCATCATCACCGCCAGCGCCCTCATCCCCATCATCGTTTCCTGGTACAGGCAAATCAGAGATCTCATCGGGGAATCCACCCGATTTGACCACAGGTTGAAAAGACGTGCCCATGACCAATGGGGAGCTAGTTTGCTCACTCATCGACCGCTCCAGCTCCATACCTCCATCTAGAAAAACCGCAGTCACAGATAAGCGTACAAACGCCCCGCTCGCTCGAATGGGAAAAAACCTGAGCCCCACACCCGCTGACAGGGAATCGGTCAAAGCATCTTCTACGACTGCACCAGCGCTCTCATGGGCAGAATCCACCAGCTCTCCAACTAATTGAGCGTATGGTGCAGGGAGAAAGCCACCATGCAGGTCTGCCTCCAGGGTGGGCAGAAACCGCCAGGTTGCCTGAGCTCCTGCACTCAGTGGGGCCAATGTACCAGACCATATTCCCCACCTGTGTGTACCGGCTGAATGTGATTCCAGTGTGGACGATTCTTCCGGGACAGCAGCCATGGCCGCCCTTCCCATGCCCAGATTACCCAGAACAACCATAAACCAACCGGCAACTATAATTGCCATACCCAATCGCCCCACCCGAACAGGCCAGATTGCAGCATACGGAATGTGACAATTTATAAAATTCATCATTCTGCCCCTGCTCCATCAATACCGATAATTCACGACAGTATGACAGATTGAACAAAAACCGTCTAACGATCCAATTCCAGACCCCATGCACCGGTCCAACACGCCAGCGGGCACACCAGCCCAATTTATTCACCATTCACCAATGAAAATACACTAAATGACAATACATGACTTGACATGATGTGACCATACAACAATGATATGGCCTGTTGTTCTATGGGGAGTCCTCTGAACACACTCCCCACCCGACTTGGCGGAACAACATGCCAGTTCAGATCCCTTGAGCTGTCCACAGTCCATAGAGACAAAAAAGGTTAAAAGGCAGAGAGACCATGCAGGGCGACAATCTAACGGGAAAGGATGATGGAAAGCTCATCCAGATTCCGACCAAGAGCCTCAGCAACACCCAGGGTAACAACAGCAGAAACAACCTGCGCTCAAAAAACACTACGGCATCCAGGAATGCGACCAGTCTTGACACCAGCAAGAGTATGGAGCATTACCGTCCCCCGATTCCGCCATGGTTCAGCCAGCTCTCCACCACCCTGCTGACCGAGTCAGGCAGGCACCGCCTGTTAATTTTTCTGGAAAATTCCAACCTCTCCAGCACCTGTCAGATGCTGGCAATCCAGATAGACCGATTTGGAAAAGGGATCATGGATGCAGGCTATATCACCGGGCTGGGGAAAGCTGATGTAACTAGAGCACTGGCATGTTTTGCTGATGCGGACCTTGCTTCATGGACAGAGATCACCCGGGCTGAAGGGCTGACCATGGCGGCGAGGGGCATTATGGCCTCGACCATAGCCAGAGAAGAACTGCCTCCATCAATGGAGCGGGGGATGAACATGTTACCCCAACTGGATGAGGTCCTCCTGGCCACCTGTGACATTTACACCTGCCCCACCTGTGGCCACACCCTGCCTCCATCTGTTCAGATGTTGTGTATGGAGGAGATCCAGCAAAATGCTGCGGGTCTGCTGATGTTCTGCCAGAACTGCCGACCCGGTGCGCCCACTCTACCTGTCCATGACCGCCACTACACCATGGACGAAGACTACCTGCGAGCGCTGATGCTCACCACAGCCAGGCAGCTTCACCACGCCCTCTACCATGTGAATGTGGCCATAACCAGATGGGAGAAGAGTGCCCGAAATGTGGGCGGTACAATGGAAAAAACCGGCTCCGGGGCAGCAGAAGAAGGCGCTGATCCTTACGGGCATATAGAGAACACGCACGCACTGTGCTACCGGTTAAAAAGCCTTATCCTGTTCAGATTAGATATGCCCGATGAGGCAGTGATGTATATGGAGAGGGCTCGGGATCTGGAGACAGCTTATTCTGCAGCCGTCAATTCATCCACAAACAGCTCAGTGCTGGAAGAGCTGACTACGACTGCAGCAAAGCTACTGCACCCCCGAATGGCCATGCTTTCTGGCCTGTAATAACCAATTGACCGCTGGGAAACCAGCCGCCGGGCAATCGGGGAATAGCATTTAACTGCTGCGTCCCAGGCCCGTCCCAACCAGGCAGTCACTGCACCTGCTTCTGAAACTCCTGCCTCACATCCTCCATACCTGAGTATTCCCTGTCTTCCAAATTCTGAAGGTCGGCAAGCAGACCAGGCGTCCCTCCCTTATAGGTGGCGAAATTGACCAAATCCTCACGGGTACAGGGAAACTCCATTCCCCTCAGAAAATGGATCACATCACCCCAGGTAACTGGTAATTCCACTTCGGAACCAGGAGCACCCATCTTACTCTTATCAGTAATCACATCTTCCTCCTTGGGTTATCTGGATTAAAACCACCCAGTTATGTATTTCGTTCGTGGGTAAGCAGAACCCACCCTGCACAAACAAGCATGGAGTTTTCGTCGCCTTCATGGAATATGTGAGCAAAAAAACATATTACCCAACCGAAAAAAATGGGAATTTGGAGACATTTCCGTCCATCCAGCCGATAAAGAGAATGGGAAACAAACTCGGGGTGTTCACCCATGGGTGCTGCAAGAATAAATACAGACTAAGACTAAGCGAACAACATGGACCTCTCGAACAACATAGACACAGACATCGACGTTGACATGGGCGTGGACACGGGCATGGGCATGAGCATACGAAGACAGGCTCGGGGGAAATTCAGGACAGCCATCCTGCTCGTTGTGCTGGGGTGGACCGTCTTCTCTCTTTTTTCCTGGGACCGGCTCCAAAGCCAGTCCTCCGATCCCCATTTCGTACTGCTTGCAGACAGCTTTCTCAAAGGGAGCCTTGAGCTGACCAGCCCTCCCCCCCACCAGAACGACTGGGCCTCATATAAAGAGATCACCCTTCAAGATGGCACGGTCCTGAAGGGAAACCATATGCCTGCCGGTACAACATGGGGCAACTACCGACCTTTCAAGACCCTAAGTGGCGAGATAGTCCTCCTGTCCAGGGGCGCAGGAGGTGAAGCCGGGACAAGGATCAAATCGTCCCAAACCCATTATTTTGTCTCCTTTCCCCCATTCCCCGCAGTGCTGATGACCCCATTGGTTGCCCTGTTCGGGACCGGGTTCTCCGATGTCATCTTCACCATATTCTTGGCCGGCATCAATCTGGGACTGGTGTTCCTCTGCCTGCGCAAACTGGCTGCAATGGGCCACAGTGTGCGGACCATCAGAGAAGACACCATCCTGGTCATGCTGCTGGGGTTCGGAACAGCCTACCTATGGTGTTCTGTGTTGGGGCAGGTGTGGTTTACCGCACAAATAATCGGTGTGGGGCTTACAGCCCTCTACGTGCTGGCATGTCTGTATAAGCGGCCATTCTGGGCCGGTCTGGCCCTTGCCTGTGCCATGTCCACCAGACCCCACCTGGCCTTTGCAGTGGTGTTCTTTCTCGCCCCACTGCTGTTGAGAGATGGCAAACTGAGTCTGTCTCCGTTCAAACCTAAGCTGAAAGCAGCCATCTCATTCGCTATTCCAGTACTTGGGGTGGGCATCATGCTCATGCTCATGAATTATGCCCGGTTCGGTAACCCTTTCGAGTTCGGTCATAACTATCTGGCGGCCGGGAATAACCCCCACATCAAGGTGCACGGTCTGTTTTCGCACAATTATTTATTCAGGAACCTGACCGCAGCCTTCCTGCTTGTACCCGAGTTCAGCACCAGCCCCCCGTATGTGCAGATATCTAAACACGGGCTGTCCCTGTTTCTCACAACTCCTGCCCTCATCTACCTGATCTTCTCAATCAGGCGAAGGCATAAGGTAAATAATGGCTATCTCAACACCTATAATGCACCTGCAGCCGCAGGTATAGGAGCAGCTCCCCGGGCGGTGGCTACCCCGCAGATGGCAACAGCAGCGCCAATAGGTACTTCAACCTTCATCGCCACCACATCAACATTAACGACAACCCCAACCACACCGGTTGAGGTTATCGGGGCAACAGTGACCGCAGAGTCAACGGTTGAAGAGGATAGCTCCATTGGTATAAGTATCCATAGCCAGCAGCGGCCGGGCCCCAGTATCAACGGTCTGCTCTGGCTCACAGTGGCAGTGCTGGCCATCCCCCAGCTCTTCTACCACAACACTGGTTTCGAGCAGTTTGGATACCGCTTTAGCCTCGACTATATCGTCTACCTGATCATATTGCTGGCAGTGGGGCGATTCCGCATCAATCGCACCTTCATCGCCCTGTGCTTGATCGGTTTTCTGGTCAATGGTTTCGGGGCGGTTACCTTCAAACGCTTTCCAGAGTTCTTCACCAGCAGATTCATCACCGGGTTATGAATCATGACCACCTCGCCTCCCCCCACCACTGGCCGTCCCCTGCTGATTGCCATGGTTGGGCTGGCTATAGGTATTGGATTCTTCCATTGGATTGTACAAGATCAACCTCGTGACCCGGGCGTCTAATCAAACCTCAACCCGAGTTTCACCTCAAGCTCAAGACCAAGTCCCACCCCTGACACAACCATCACCAACCTGACAGACAACACAATCACCATAGGGACCATAGGGTTAGTAATCAGCCTGGCCACAATCACCACATTAGTGGCCATCTATGTGTCTAAACGACGAAAGGACCCTCTCCGGCGACCTTCTCCTGTTGCCACCATGCTCCAATCACTCTTTCTCCAGTTTGTGCTCCTGGCTATGTTCATAGTTCTAGGCATAGTGTGCTGCTTCTACCATGAGACAGGGAACCAGGCAGTCGATGCTCCATCCAGTGTCCATCCCCCTGCCTCTATACCTCCCGACCAGACGGCAGCCGGCACCGTCGTCCAATCAATCCCTGCACCCATGCTCAACCTTAACGAGAAGAGCATAATCAATGGCACCATTGAGGGACTGCCGGTGGCTGGTCCCCAATCCACTATCCGTTTCATGCTCTGCCCCCACCATGTGCAAAACAGCCATGGCTACATCCAGTTTGCCACCACTAACGGTACCGATGCCGGAGCTGGTGCCGGTGAAGCTGCCACCACATGCGGGGAATTGATCCTGGTCACTGCGGACCCTCAAGCAGCTACCGACCTGATGCCAGGAGATCGGGTCTCAATCCATGCAAAACTTCGCTCCACCCATCGTCCCAATAATCCACGATTACCCGACTCATCTGCCTACTATGAAAAGCGGAACATCGCTGCCCTGGCAGGAGCCTATGAAAGAGACTCTATCCTGCTTCTGGGGAAAACCGAACACCCATGGAAGCACCTGGGTAATACTCTGCTCCACAAGGCCCGCTCCCAAGTCAGAATGGTATTGACCAGTAATGGAAGTGAGAATGATCCTGCAAACCAGTTGATGCAGGCCCTGATCATGGGGGATGCCCAGGGCATTGATCAGGATCTGAAGCAAGCCTTTGCTGCTACGGGGACATCCCATCTACTGGCAGTTTCTGGATTACACCTGGTGTTGGTGGCTCTCTTCCTCTATAACAGCATCATCTGGCTCTTAAAGGGCTTTCCCCGTCTGATGCACATTATGCCAGCCCAGCGCATGGCCGCACTGATGGCTATGGCAGGAGCTTGGATGTTTACCCTGTTCTCCGGCTCGCAGATTCCTGCCATCAGATCCGCACTGATGGTATCGTGCAACTTTGCAGCCATGCTCCTGATGCGTGCTCCAGATCCATTGAGCGCCATATCTCTCGCATTCCTGGTCTTGATCTTGCCTTCCCCCTCAGTGATGTTCGATGTCTCTTTTCAGCTATCCTTTGTAGCGGTCCTCTCGCTCATGCTGCTTATGCCCCGTATGACCGGAGGTGAATCAGCAGCTAACCAAAGAACCGGGGCCCGGATTGGAACTGGCGGAGGGGGGGATGGGAGGGGCGATGAAAGCCTTGCCCGTGCCCGTGATGTGGCCAGCACCAAGGTCAACACCAGCACCAGCACCATGGCGGGTACCAACTCATACTCCGGAATATGCGCCAGCCATGCCAGCCATGGATGCAACAGCAGCAGCCGCAGCCACCGGCCAACCTACGAGGGCGATTGGTCCCTGCGGCTTCTCCCCAGGTTGTTAGCCGCCCATATAGTAGCTGTTGCCAGATACGCCCGAGCCAGACTCAAGAACCGAAAACAAGTGGGTGGGACCAATCCGGACCACAGCCTCACTTCAGGTGCCCGGGCTGCCTTGCTAGTATCAAGAGGCAATCTGAAGAGCTTCCTGTTCCATCCCGGTAAAGAAAATCTCACAGCGGCTGGTAAAAAGTTCATCCGCAGTGTGGCGGCTCTAACAGTGACCTCCACAGTAGCCTCTCTGGCCACAATCCCTCTTACAGCCAGCCATTTTGCCCGCTTCGCCCCATGGGCCCCCTTTACCAACCTGCTGGCCGTACCCCTCACCTGCTCCATCCTCATGCCCATGCTCCTGGCGGTCGCCATCCTGTCACCCATTCCCGCCATCGCCGGCCTGCTGGCCAAACCAACCGAACTTGTATCAGGCCTCCTGGCCTGGCTGGTAAAAGGCATGGCAGCACTCTCTCAAGGAGACATGGTCTGCCCCATGCCTTCTTATCTGCTTATCGCTATGTGGTACTTGGGGCTGATCATGGTGTTCGGGACTCTGGCCAAGAGAAAGACCGGCTCCCAGGCAAGCACCCACAGTGGATATGAAACCAGTAACATGATTGAAGGGGGCGAAAGCGAAGGGGAGAACAGCTCAAAGCGCCCCAGACATGAGCGAATCACCATCTCTGCAGGCATCGTCATCATGGTGGTGGTAGCCGTCCTCCTGATGAAGCCCGTCTCACCAGATCAGGCTCAGCTTGAGTTAACCTTTCTTGATGTGGGGCAAGGAGACAGCATAGTAATCCGCATGCCTGGCGGCCACACTATCCTGGTTGACGGTGGCAGCCTGACCAATGGCCCGGACCCGGGCAGGACCATCATCACGCCCTACCTGAAGGCATCGGGGATCAGACGGATAAATACGCTTGTGCTCACCCACGGTCACCCCGACCACTGCAACGGCCTGGTTAATGTGCTCGATAATTTTAAGGTGGATGAGATATGGCATCCAGGAGGCCCCATCGGATCACCTTTTCACCATGAATTCTTGGAGAGAGCCGAAGAGCTTGCCATTCCCATGATCGTCCCCGGTCTTGGTCCAGGCAGCCGCCTCATAGTGGCCAAGGCAGGCAAAGCCATGGTACAGGTGGTTCATCCCCTGCCATACGAGCCGGCTCTGGGAGCCAACGACAACTCTATTGTGCTCCTTGTCACCATAGGGGAGAACAGGATGCTTCTCACTGGCGATCTGGAAGGGCCAGGAGAGGGGATTATGATGGAGGTTGCCGAAGAGACAGGCCAGGAGCTCGGTTGGGGGGTTGGCAGGGGTAAGGCTATCAGCACCCACTGGGCAGATAACACGCTCGTAGATATGGATGTGGATCTGCTGAAAGTAGGCCATCACGGCAGTGCCGGTTCAACCACTACCCAGCTCCTCGACAGGATCAACCCAGAGCACGCAATCATCTGTGTAGGCAGTCGCAACACCTTCGGCCACCCCACCAGGCTGACCATGGGCCGTCTGGAAGAACGAAACGTACAAATATGGCGAACAGACCTGCACGGAGCAGTCACGATCAGAACCACGGGCAATGGTCTGCATATAGAAACCTCTCGGCAGGGGGAATAGAGAGCTGACAGAGGAAAGGTCAAGAGTAGAGCAAGCGGGTTCAGAGGGCAGAGGGTGACCGGTGGTGAAGGGCACAGCATGCCGCATACATATTATTTTTAAGGCAGTTTAGTTTGGGCGGGTTGGGTGCACCGCTGGCGAAGGGCACAGCATGCTGTGCCCCTACAGGTGTTGGGAGGGAAGTATTGGGTGGGTGCGAGGTGTGCTTGATGGCTTGGTGGCGTCCACCTATCTATCTGCAGGTAATCGAGTGGTTACTGCCGACCAGCAACCCACACTTGCATGGCTTGCTCCTCTTCATCCCAACCGGCGGAGAGTCGCAGCTTTAGAAAACCGGTATAAAGGTCCGCAAGCATCCCATCCAACTCCTCCAGGAGATAGAGCCTCTCCAGAACCCGCTCTTCATCGGTCCTGGATAAGACTGCAGGAAGCTTTACACCGGCCGGATCAAGCTGACGTGATTTAACCAGAAACGACCACTCCCGCTCTTCTTTACAGATACGGATCTTGGCCCTGGACACTTTTTTCCCTGTTTTCAGGGCAGTCTTAGCCTCCTCCGAGGTGCTCGGCGAACGCCCCTTGAGGGTGTTCTCCCGGCTGTCAGCCATCAGGGACTCCAGGGTGAGCATGTCATCAAGCCACACCTCGATGGTCTGGCCATCGGACAGCTTGAATTCGCCATTGTTTTTCTCACCCACATACCAGAGCCAGGTGAGAAACTCGCTCCCCAGAAAGGCTTTCTCTTCAGCCATTGCAGCAGTGATTTCCATCTGTATCTACCTACCTCAATACCCCCGCAGCGAAGCGGAGGAGACAAAACAGCAAGGTTCTGCTGCGCCAATGTTGTCATGGAGCTCGGGCGGGGTGAGGGTCTGCGCCCATGTGACCGCATCTTCGGGGAAGAGGGGAACCTCGAAGGTCCGTTCAAACCGCTCAGAGAGCTCGTCCAGCAGCCCATTGGACTGGGTCCACACAAACACCCGGCCCGTAACCAGATTCCAGACCACATCTACAGTCTTCAAGGAAGGGAGCATCCTCTTGCGCAGCTCAATCCTCACCACCTCGCGCAGCTCCTTCAGCTCATTCCTGGCGAGGCTCTCACGACCACTCTCTGCGGCGATCTCTTTTTCGCGCTGGGCCACATAAGCCTTTAGGGTAGCGCTGGGAATCCGCAGGGTGTCAACCCGGTAAGCCACACAGAGATAATCCCCGAAAAAGACCTTCTCGTAGGTGAAATCCACATCGAACGGATGATCAATGGCACACCACCCCGCAGCCCGATCCTCATCGGTCTCTTCGGGGTTCAAATCCATGAATCCGTGGGCCCGTAACCGGGCGACCAGTGCTTCCCTGTCTATAGCCTCACTGGATGGCGCCCCCACCCTCATCCGCTTGACCGTAATGCCTCCGCTAAGTACTCCCACTTAGTCCTCCGTCAGGCTCAGCAAGCCATGGAGTAAGCCAGATAGTAGGCAGACCCGGTGCTGTCCCGTTTGTAACAATAATTTCATGGTGAGGCTCAACCCTTGGTGATGTTCCTGGTGGTTGTTCTCAATCCGGTGATCAGCCTTACCTCGTCCATGGTCTGGCGTGCCACTTCCCGGGCCCTGGCTGCCCCGTCTTCCAGCACATCCCATACATAATCAGGCCTGGCACGAAAATCCGCCATTTTTTCTCTAAAAGGCTCCATCCAGGCATCCATGGCCTTAAAGAGCATCTTCTTACAGTCTATACACCCAATACATGCTGTCCTGCACCCGGTGGCCACGTTCTGGATAGTAGCTTCATCGGAGAAGAACTGATGCCATGAATAGATGTTGCAGTCGTTGGGTTCTCCGGAGTCTGTACGGCGAATCCGCTTAGGATCGGTCACACCGGCAGCCAGCTTCTTCCACAGAGCATCAGAGCCCTCGTCCAGGGCCACATGATTGCCCAGGCTCTTCGACATCTTGTTCTTGCCGTCCAGCCCAAGCACCCTGACCATCTGGGTAAGCAGCGGCTTGCACTCGGGAAAGAACTCCACACCAAACCGATTATTAAATTTGCGGGCGATATCCCTGGCAAGCTCGATGTGCTGGACCTGATCCTCACCCACGGGCACCACCTCAGCCTTATAGATGAGAATGTCCGCAGCCTGCAGAACAGGGTAGGTAAAGAGCCCTGTGTTTATATTCTTCGTATGCTGCCGAGCCTTATCCTTAAACTGGGTCATCCGTGCCAGCTCACCCATGGGGGTGACCGTACTCAGAATCCAGGTGAGCTCCGCATGCTCAGGCACATGGCTCTGCACAAAAAGAGCTGACTTGTTCGGGTCCACCCCGCTGGCCAGAAAATTCACTGCCAGCTCAAAGACCCTGCTTGACAGGGTTTGCGCATCATACTCCACGGTCATGGAGTGGTAATCTACAATTGAATAGAAAGCCTCGTACTGGTCCTGCAATCTCACCCAATTCTGGACAGCACCCAGATAATTGCCGATGTGAACTGTGCCAGTAGGTTGCATTCCACTAAAAAGACGAGCCATTTCTGTCCTCTCTCCTGTCGCAGCACCAAAGCTATTGCAATTGATTGTTACCGTACACCGGAGCGAGGTGGCATAGATCAATCACAACACAGTGGGCACCATGGTAAACAAAGCATAATCAAACAGGCTTCAAACAGCCTGACACGCAAACAGGGCAGTCTAGGTTGTAGGGTGCTCCCTGTCAAGGAGTTGAAAACGAGAGGCCCAATCCAGGCACTCTCGAAACACCATGAATCGATGTGGTTAAAATTCATGCGGTTCCTTGCCCGCATGCCTGATCTCTGTTAGCCTGTTAACGCCTGTTATCAGTAGGTGGAGGGGACCATGGGCGCCCACACCACACGGCAGGAGAACACGTATGCAGGGGGCTGGTAGCCGCAGGCTGACCTGCGGCATGGATCAGCTCCCGGGCGGGCCAAAATGTCGCCAAGAATCAATTTTCCAGCGAGAGAGTTAAACTGCAACCTTGTCTACTATGGACCTGGTCTTGGCGGCAAAACCACCAATGTACGTTGCATATATCGGGCCATGTCTCCAGCATTCCGAGGAGAGCTGCTCTCTCTGGACACAGAACATGACCGGACCTTGTTTTTCGACTTTCTCCCCCTTAAACTGGGCCGAATTCGTGGCTACAATACCCGGTTTTT
>CAYZFJ010000012.1:26301-34264 GCA_964477705.1 uncultured Myxococcia bacterium
GTCCCGGGGCAGACATATTACGACTCCACCAGGCGGCAAATCCTTAAAGGGGTAGATGGCATCATTTTTGTGGCCGACTCTCAGCCCCACCGGTGGCAGGCCAACCTGGAATCCTTCCGAAACCTGGAGGCCAATCTGGCTGCCCACAACCTGGATTTAGACAGCATCCCCCTGGTGTTACAGTACAACAAACGGGATTTACCGGGAGCAATCTCCTCCCGAGATCTGAGCCTGGCTCTAAACAAGAGGGGTGTTCCCGAATTTGAGGCAGTGGCCACCCGAGGGCAAGGTGTCTTCTCTCCGCTAAAGCAAGCCATGAAGATGGTCATCTCCAGGTTAGACAGGGGAAACTTTTCCACATGGAACACGGTGTGAAACCAATGGCCAGCCTCAAATGGGATGAATGGATTAAATCGTCCCCAAGGCAAGAGATCACACCTTCTCAGCAAAACCTGAATGTAATCGGGACTAATCAAGGCCAAGACCAAGTTCAGGGCAGAGTAAAACAACCTGCCTGGTGATCCTTTGCTCGCTCCGATACATCGACATATCAAGTGTGTCAGGTAATAGGTCGAATATGTCAGATAGGTCAGGTACGTTAGACAGGCAAAATCTAGATAAGGTAAAATATATGGCTTCCGCAAAAATACAGGCACGGCTCCTTAAGGGATTCCGTGATTATCTGCCCTCTGAGATGATTCCTCGCACTGAAATGCTCAACAAAGTTGAGGCCATCTTCCAGAGCTACGGCTTCGCACCCCTCAAAACACCAGCCCTTGAATACCGGGATGTGCTCATGGGCAAGTACGGTGACGAAGGGGACAAGCTGCTCTACAGCTTTGAGGATAACGGTGGCCGAATGGTGGCCATGCGCTATGACCTGACCGTACCCCTAGCCAGGGTTGTGGCCCAGTATCCCGAACTGGAGAGACCATTCAAACGGTACCAGATCGACACGGTGTGGCGAGCGGAGAAGCCGGGGCGGGGCAGGTTCAGAGAGTTCTCCCAGTGCGATGTGGACATTATCGGGTCAGACAGCACCATGGCCGACGCAGAGTGTATCTGTGTCATCGCTTCGGTCCTCAATGGGCTAGGTGTGAACCGTTTTGTGATCAAGGTGAACAACCGCAAATTGCTCAACGGTTTGTTAGCCCGTTACCATGTAACAGGTATGGACAAGGTAAACGACACCCTGCGGATAATCGACAAATTGGACAAGATCGGCACGGACGGTGTGGTGGAGCTGCTGGCCAGTGAGCAGGACTGGAGCACTCTTCAGGCCCGGGAGATGCTGGAGCAGCTCCATTCGGGCGCCAATGACCTGGAATACCTCAAGGGTCTCCCCGAGACGAGTGAGGGAGCCAACCGTCTGGCTGAGGTGATGGAGCTTGCCCTTGGAGGTTCGGCAGGGCAGGCTGTGGCCTCTGGTGGCCAGCTTGTTGTCGACCTATCTGTTGCCCGCGGCCTCGACTACTACACAGATACCATCTACGAGACAAACATGCTCGACTTGCCGGGGTTCGGCAGCGTGATGTCAGGTGGCCGATACGATGATCTGCTGGGTACCTTTACTGGAGCATCCCTCCCGGCAGTGGGTGTATCCCTGGGCGTGGACCGCCTCTTCGCCGGGCTCAAGGAGCTGGAGCTGATTAGTGAACAGCCTGGCACTGCCCCAATTCTAGTTACGGTCTTTCCCGGAACATCTCCCTCCACCGCCATTGCAACCGCAACCCGCCTACGCCAGGAAGGTCTCAAGGTGGAGCTGTACCCAGGGGCGGCCAAACTGGACAAGCAGTTCAAGTATGCGAACCGCAAGGGAATTGAGGCGGTGCTGATCATCGGCCCCGACGAAGAGCAGGCGGGCACTGTCCGTATCAAGAGCTTTACAACAGGTGAACAGACAACGGTTCCAGCAGGAGAAGCTGCCGGGTATTTGCGCAACCTTTTGGCAAAGAGTACAACACAGGTCTGAATTTGAACCCTACATACGGGAGGACAGGCATTTGTTCAGGGAAGTAGCTGCCATTTACAGGCAGAACAAGAAACAGCGGGATAATCTTTGGACACAATACGTATGCCGGCCGGCAGGTGCGGTCCTGGTACGTATCCTTGCTCCTCTGCCGGTAACCCCCAACCAGGTCACTTTTGCCTCCTATTTTGTTTTCCTGATCGCAGCCCTGATGACCGTGTTCCTGCAGAGCTG
Organism: uncultured Myxococcia bacterium; assembly: GCA_964477705.1. GTDB lineage: Bacteria > Myxococcota_A > JAVEVO01 > JAVEVO01 > CAYZFJ01 > CAYZFJ01. The sequence continues at coordinate 28,505 of CAYZFJ010000012.1, forward strand.
GGGCGGCCTGATTGCAGCCATGGCAGTCCTTGAGTTCTCATACATATTGGACTGTGCAGACGGGATGCTGGCCAGGCATCGGCGTACCGCTTCTCCCCTCGGGCATCTCCTCGACTTTCTCATGGATGAGCTCAAGGCCGGGCTCCTGCTTGGTGCGGTGGCTCTCCGTCTGTTTCTGGCAACCGAGGACATCCTGTTTTTGATCACAGGCATCATCGGTCTGGTCGTGGTCAATTCAGGCATCTCCCTGACCACATTCACCAGACGCCCCCAGTTCCCTGGGGCCAGCCAGGACATCGACAAGGGGGCCAGGGATGCTGCCGGCTTGCCCCCCGACAACAGCGCAGAGTCAAACCACGCCCATGCGGTACATACTCCCAAGGCCCAAAGCTCCATACTTGTTCGTGCCATTCACACAGCAATCTCCCTGTTTGAGAGACTGTGCAAGTTCATCATCCATTACCCATCATATGTGCTCATACTGGCACTCTTTAATCGGATAGACCTGTACTTCTATGCCTATCTGGCTGTGAACGCCCTCTATCTGGGACGAATGTTCCTTCTTGTCCTGCGCAAACTGGGAATGTCTGCCTCCCCAATCACCGCCCATCCACAGCCAGCAGTCCTGTCCCCGGCTGCCCCACCGCCTGTGGATCAGGGAGAAGTCTAGATTCAGCCTTACACCGCATGTGTATTCGGTTAAGCATGCTGTGCCTCTCGCAAGCGGTGAGAACTGGATAAAAACTTCCCATTATGTATAAGTATCCCTATTCCAAAAATGCTTGGAAATACCCCACGAAGCCCACAGGGCGGACCTTGTTTTTTCGCAGCCAGCAGCACCACTTCTGCCGGTTTTGATTTATGGAAAGCAGAGACAAGATGAAAGCTATCATCATCGCAGCAGGAATGGGTTCCCGACTCCAACAGTTCACGGCCGACAGGCCCAAATGCCTGGTAGAAGTGGCCGGTAAGCCGATTCTGCGCCACCAGGTAGACGCTCTCCGGCAAGCAGGCATCGACCGTATTGCAGTAATCAGAGGTTACAAGAGCCAGGTCATCAACTTTGACGATTTGGTCTATTATGAAAACCGGGCATACCGTGACAACAACATCATGCTCAGCCTCTTCCATGCGGCAGCAGAGATGGACGGTGCGTTCCTCTCCTCTTATGCAGACATTATCTATTCCACCCAGATTGTGCAGGGTCTCAGGGATGCAGCGGGCGATATTGTACTGGCGGTGGATCGGGACTGGAAGAGTGCTTATGGAAGTCGAGACGATCACCCTGTCACTGAAGCTGAACTAACCAAGCTTGCTCCAGACGGACATATCTCCCAGGTGGGTAAATGGGTTGATGAAGATGGAGCTGTGGGAGAGTTCATCGGTCTGGCCAAGTATAGCGCCCGAGGCGCACAGCTCCTTCTGGATACATACCGGGAACTGGAAGACAGGTATAAAAACCGGGAGGATGCCCCATTCAGCCACTCTCCCAGCTTCAGGCGAGCCTACCTGTGCGATCTGTTCCAGGAGCTGATAAACCGGGGGATCCCTGTTCAGGCCATGCAGTTTCACGGGGGATGGAGAGAGATTGACACTGTGGAGGACCTGAAACGGGTGGGAGCCGAGCTGACCGCATCACCCCTGGTGACTCGTTGGCCATAAGGAGAAGGGAGAAAAGCGACAGCCAAAACCTGGATGTTACGGACTAGCTTTATTTTTCACCCTGACTTACTGACATACCGACTTGCTCGCTTAATCGCTTGCTCGTTTCCTTTTTATTTGTTTGCCAACCCGAGCTATTAAAGAACAGGACTATCTCCACCCGAATGGATAACTCTACAGAAGACCTGAATATAATTAACCCTCTCAACAGGGAACTCTTGGAAGGGCTGGCCATCTACGGCAACGATTTTCCCAGGGCAAGACAGGCCCGCCAACTGGTAAGATCCCTTATGCCCCAGACAGAAGACTACCAGGCTGACGCATTCCGTCTGTTGGTGGAGGCAGGTATCTTTTCGCCCCATGAAAACTTGATTCTCAAACGCCACCTCATCCCTGACCAATACCCACAGGAGGTGCTCAGGGAGCTGGAGCTGATTCTTGAATACCGGGAGCAGATCCTGGCCAGCAGCGACCGCACTGACCTGCAGCATATGATTGCCCTGGCCATTGACGATGGTGACACAATCGAGATCGATGACGCCATCAGTGCGGAGCATACTCCTGACGGAGGGGTGGCTCTGGCAGTGCACATTGCGGATGTGGCCGCCCTGGTCCCCCTCCACGGGGAGCTTGATCGGGAGGCAGCGCTGCGGGGTACTACCGTGTACCTCCCTGACAGGAAGATCACCATGTTGCCCCCATCCCTGTCGCAGGAAGCGGGTTCTCTCTCGCAGAGCCACACCCGTGCTGCCATCACCTTTTTTATTCGCCTGGACAATTCAGGAGAGGTGGTTGATTCTTCTATTGACCGCAGCCTGGTTAAAGTTACCCGCCAACTGGACTACGGGCAAGCCGACTACCTGCTTGAGCTGGTTGGCGCCAAGACAGGAACGGCAGCGGCAGCAGAAACAGAAGCAAGAGCCAGAACCGGGCAGGAGGACAGGAGCGGTACAGCCGACACCACACTTAATACCACAGCCTCACCAGCACAAGCACCCGAACCTGAACCCGAGCACCTGCTTGACACCATAGGGGCCATATACAAGGCAGCCCAACTCCATCGGAACAAACGACTGGCCGCTGGGGCAGTCACCTTGAACCTGCCGGAAACCAAAATCCACATCGACAAGCCATCGGGAGCAATCAGCATCACCAGAACCAACACTCTCCCGCCATCCAGAAAGATGGTAGCTGAGATCATGATCATGGTCTGCCATCAGGCTGCCCTTTTTATGGCAAAAAACCGCCTCCCGGCCCTTTACCGCAGTCAGAAGACAACTGGCGAGATACCACCCGGGGCGACCACATCTGACTCAATGGAGGTTCACGAAATCTACGCCCTCCTGCGGGTAATGGGAAAGGCTGAGAGCAGTACCACGCAAGCCCCCCACGCAGCCCTTGGTCTCGACTCCTATGTGCAGTTCACCTCCCCCCTGCGCAGATACAGCGACTTGGCCATGCAGCGCCAGATCGCTGCCTTCTTGGCCCAGAAACCTCTACCTTACACTGCTCCCATGCTGGAAGAGCAATCCCTCCAGTGGGAGGCAGCGAGCGCTTCTGCCAGCAAAGCAGAACGTGAGACTCGCCGCTACTGGCTACTCCAATACCTGGCCCAGTTTCAAGGACATACCGAGTCAGCCATTGTGCTTGAGAACCTGGAGTATGACCAGTACCGGGTTGAGCTGATTAACGTTGGTGTGCAGGGGATCATAAACAGCGAACACCCCCTCAAGGTGGGAGACAAAATTCAGGTGGTAGTTATAAAGTCAGACGGCAGACGGAACAGGTTGACCTTGAAGAGTGCCCATCCATGAGGTAAGCTGTTCCAGTCCTGCAGAAAAGCCCATGGAATCGACAAAGGCTCTAAGAAAAGATATCATGCTGCAGATGGCCAAATGACCAGATGGCAACAATAATCAGCTAAATCAGTGAGATGTTGATTCTTCTCAGAGAAGGTCGAACGGATAATGAACCCCACAACCCCTAAGAAACCTTTTCCCTTGCACTTCCTGCTCACCCCATCATTTCCAGGAGCACTCATGGCAGATACAGTCACAGGCACAGCTACAGGCACCACCACCAGACTCCACCGCCTTGTGGGCTATGGCGCCACAAAAAAAAACGCCGTCATCTTTGCCTTGGCGGCAGCACTGGGAATCATGGCCATGGGGGTGATCGGTTGCGGCCCCGGTACTGAATCAGACCAGATGCCTGCTCACTGCACCAACTTTGTCCTTGACGGCAACGAATCCGACATGGACTGCGGCGGAAGCTGTCCACCATGCTCAGCAGGGCGTACTTGCCGGGTACCACTTGATTGCGACAGCTTCAACTGTGACGAGGGCTACTGCCAGATATCAACCTGTGACGACGGGATCAAGAACGGCAAGGAGACTGGCATGGACTGTGGCGGCTCCGAGTGTGGCCCCTGTGCAGACGGCGAGCCGTGCAAGACTGATCGTGACTGCCAGAGCCAGCAGTGCGGTGCCAACAAGCTCTGTGCCGCGTCGGCCTGCTCTGACGGGCTGGCCAACGGCAATGAGTCAGACATTGACTGTGGCGGAGACTGCCAGAAATGCCCCCCAGGAAAACTCTGCAATGAGAACAGTGACTGCACCACCCAGTCCTGCTCAGGCGGCACATGCCAGGAGGCGAGCTGCTATGACCAGATCGTCAACGGCGATGAATCAGACATTGACTGTGGCGGAAGCTGTAATAAGTGCCAGGCAGAGAAGATATGCGGGGGCGGGAATGACTGCGAGAGCGGTGTATGTGGGAGCGGCAAGTGCCAGGAGCCGAATTGCTCGGACAACACAAAAAACCAGGATGAGACCGATGTAGACTGCGGCGGGTTCTCGTGTGGCCCATGTGGAGATGGCAAGAAATGCCAGTATGCCTCTGATTGCAGCAGTGGCATCTGCGATGACCGCAAGCTGTGCCTGATGGCCTCCTGTGAAGACGGGGTCATGAACGGGCTGGAGACTGACATGGACTGTGGTGGGCCATGTAGTCCCTGCGACGACTCCAGGGCCTGCGTTCTGCACACGGACTGCAAGAGCGGAATCTGCAACAACAAATCCTGCCAGATGCCATCGTGCGAAGATGAAACGAAGAATGCGGACGAGACCGACGTGGACTGTGGGGGGCCCTATTGTGACAAGTGCCCCAACGGCAAAAAGTGCCTTGCTGACGGGGACTGTATGGACGGCATCTGTGAGGGCGACATGTGCATGGCCCCCACCTGCAGTGATGAGGTGGCGAACGGTTCTGAGACTGACGTGGACTGTGGAGGGGATTTCTGCCCTCCGTGCAAGGACGGTGATGGCTGCGTGGTACCAGAGGACTGTGTCAGCATGGTCTGCAACGGCATCACTTGCGCAGAGCCCATCTGCTGGGATGAGATTCAGAACGGGAATGAGACTGGCATTGACTGTGGGGGCGGAACCTGCAACCCGTGCCAGGATGGAGACTCATGCAAGATCGGCACAGACTGTGCCAGCAAAATTTGTAATAACCAGAAGAAATGTGCGGCTCCCACATGCACTGATGCATTCAAGAACGGGGCTGAGACGGATAAGAACTGCGGAGGGCCTGATTGTGGTAAATGCGCCCACGGCCTGGGCTGTATAAGAACTGAGGACTGCGTATCGTCAGTTTGCTACGACAACAAATGCCAGTACCCCGCCTGTGATGACGGTATTAAAAACGGGGTTGAGAGCGATGAGGACTGTGGTGGATTGATTGCTCCCGGTGTACAAAATTGTCCAAGATGTTCTGACGGACAGGCATGCACAGGGAATAATGACTGTGCCAGTGGAAAGTGCTACCTGTACACCTGCGTGGCTGCCCAGTGCACAGATGGGACAAAGAACGGGAACGAATCAGACGCTGACTGTGGTGGCCCTGAGTGCGCCAAGTGTGCAGCAGGCAAAATCTGCAATAATCCCGATGATTGCCAGAGCGGTGTCTGTACATCTGGCCAATGCAAGAGTCCAGCCTGCAATGATTCCACACATAACGGCAATGAAACGGACACAGACTGTGGTGGTGGTACTTGCCCCAAGTGCGCACAGGGCAAAAAGTGCGATCTGGACACTG
>CAYZFJ010000012.1:34274-34527 GCA_964477705.1 uncultured Myxococcia bacterium
TTGCCAGTCTGGTCGGTGTCGGGATTATGTGTGTGACATCCCTGCCCCCGCCGAGTGTGAGGACCAAGTCCTGAACGGGAACGAGACCTCCATCGACTGTGGTGGTCCTATCTGCGAAAAATGTGGCGATTATAAAAACTGCAACGAATCAAGCGATTGCCACTCGAACAACTGCAGCGAATCCGGAGTATGCCTGCCATTTGGGAGTTGAAAGAGGAAAGCCTTCTGCTCCCCACCCCAAAAAAATACCGAT